>NZ_JBSFBQ010000032.1:0-93718 GCF_053593015.1 Streptomyces sp. NPDC002403
CGTGTCCGATTCCCGGTCGAAGCGGGCCCCCTGCGGAGCAGGAGAATTCTTACTGCGCTTTCCAGTTCTTCGCTTTCGCGTTTCCCTTTCCGGCGAGTCCGACTCTATCAGATCCTTTCGGGCCTGATTCCCAGTCAGCGGGGTTTGTCTTCCCGGCCGTTGGGCCGTTCCGACGAGTGAGACTTTAGCGGAATCCCGGGCCCCGACGCTAATCGGGGTCGCGCTCCTTCGAACGCGGATTCCTCATTTCGCAAATACACACAGGTGGTCCGGCGACAGATGTCACTGATCAGATGTGGTTACTGCGGAATGGCTGTCCGGGGACCGACCGGAGTCGGCGCTCACGTCGGACAACTCGGAGCACATTACGGATCCGGGCAGGGCGTGTCAACCTCGGGCCTGGGCCGGGCCCTGGTGGAAGGCCAGGCGGTAGTCGCGGGGGCTGGTGGAGAGGTGGGTGGCGAAGTGCTGGCGCATGGTGACCTCGCTGCCGAAGCCGGTGCGGCGGGCCACCTCGGGGAGGGGGAGGTCGGTGCGCTCCAGGAGCTTCTGGGCTGCGGCGATGCGTTGGTTGATCAGCCAGCGCAGCGGGGTCGTACCGGTGGTGGCCTGGAAGTGGCGGGCGAAGGAGCGGGGGGACATTCCGGCGCGGGCGGCGAGGCCGGCGACCGTGTGGGGTTCGGCCAGATGGGCCAGCGCGTGGGCGCGTACCGCGGCGAGGGTGTCCGCGTCGCGGTCGGCGCGGGGGGTGGGGTGCTCGATGAACTGGGCCTGGGTGCCGGTGCGGAACGGGGCGGTGACCATCGAGCGGGCGATCGTCGCCGCGGTCTCGGCTCCATGGGTGGTGCGTACGAGGTGGAGGCAGAGGTCGATGCCGGCCGCGGTGCCCGCTGACGTCCAGATGTTGTCGTCGTGGAGGAAGAGGGCGTCCTGGGTGACCTTCACCTTGGGGTGGCGGGTGCTCAGGAGGTCGGTGAGGTTCCAGTGGGTGACTGCCCGGCGGCCGTCCAGCAGGCCGGCCTGGGCGAGCGTGAAGGCACCGCCGCACAGGGAGGCGATCGGGGTGGCTCGGGCGTGGGCACGGCGGAGGGCTTCGAGGACGGGTGCGGGGGCCGGGGTCACGTAGTCGTCGAGGCCGGGGACGACGATCAGGTCGGCGCGGGCGAGCCAGGCGAGGGTGCGGTCGGGGGTGAGGGAGAGGCCGCCGCGCAGGGCGATGGGGGTCGGTCCGGCGGCGGTGCGGCGCAGGTCGAAGGGCGGGACGCCGCGGCCGGTGCGGTCGACGCCCCAGACCTCGGTGATGACCGAGACGTCGAAGGCGCGGACGCCGGGGAAGCAGACGAGCGCGATGCGGGTGGGATCGGAGGTGGTCGCCATCGTGGCAGTAAAGCATCGATCGATGGCTTTTTGACCTCTGGGACGTGGGGGCGCCGGGCGGCAGGATCTTTCGCATGGAGATCGCAGAGAACGCAGCGCTGATCGTGATTGACGTACAGAACGGCTTCGAGGAGGAGGCGTACTGGGGGCCGCGGAACAACCCGGAGGCGGACCGGAACATCGCGGGGCTGATCGATGCCTGGCAGGCGGGCGGGCGGCCGGTGGTGTTCGTACGGCACGACTCGCCCAAGCCCGGTTCGCCGTTGCGGACGGGGCAGTCGGGGAACGACTTCAAGGGGTACGTGGAGGAGCGGCGCGGGAAGGGCAGTGGGCCCGAGCTGCTGCTGACGAAGAGCGTGAACTCCGCCTTCTACGGGACGCCCGACCTCGGGGAGTGGCTGGAGCGGAGCGGGATCCGGCAGTTCGTGGTGGCCGGGATCCAGACCAACATGTGCGTCGAGACGACGGCGCGGATGGGCGGGAACCTCGGGTACGAGGTGTTCGTCGCGCTGGATGCGACGCACACCTTCGACCTGACCGGGCCGTGGGGGTGGAAGCAGAGCGCGGACGAGCTGGCGCGGGCCACCGCCGTGTCGTTGCACGGCGGTGGGTTCGCGAAGGTGGTCGGCAGCGCCGAGCTGATCGCTGCCGCGGAGTAGGTCAGCCGTTGCCGGAGGCGAGTTCGCGGCTGCGGTCGCGGGCGGCTTCGAGAGCGGCGATGAGGGCGGCTCGTACGCCGTGGTTCTCCAGCTCGCGGATGGCGCTGATGGTGGTGCCGGCCGGGCTGGTGACGGCCTCGCGCAGTTTGACGGGGTGTTCGCCGCTGTCGCGGAGCATCACGGCGGCGCCGATGGCGGCCTGGACGATCAGGTCGTGGGCCTGGGCGCGGGGCAGGCCGAGCAGGATGCCGGCGTCGGTCATCGCCTCGACGAGGAAGTAGAAGTACGCGGGGCCCGAGCCGGACAGGGCGGTTGCCGCGTCCTGCTGGGACTCGGGGACCCGGAGGGTCTTGCCGACGCCGCCGAAGATCGCCTCGGCGGCGGCGAGGTGGTCGGTGGTGGCGTGACTGCCGGCCGAGATGACGGACATGCCCTCGTCGACGAGGACGGGGGTGTTCGGCATGACCCGTACGACCGGGGTGTTCGTGGCGAGGCGGTCCTCGATGGAGGCGGTCGTGATGCCCGCGGCCGCGCTGATGACCAGGTGGTCGGGGGTGACGTGCCGGCCGAGCTCGTCGAGGAGCCGACCCATGTCCTGGGGCTTGACCGCGAGGATGAGGATGTCGGCGCGCCGGGCGGCCTCGGCGTTGCTGACGGAGTCGACGCCGTAGCGGTTGCGGAGTTCCTCGGCGCGCTCGGAGCGGCGGGTGGTGACCAGCAGGTTGGCCGGGCGCCAGCCCGCCCGGATCATGCCGCTGAGCAGGGCCTCGCCGATCTTGCCGGTGCCGAGGACTGCGACTGTCTGGGTCATGTGGTTCACCCTCCGGGCGGTGCTGACGGTTCTCGGTGCTCGGTGCTCGTGTGCGCCATCCTCGCACCGGCCCGTCAGGCGGTGCGGCGGCGGAGGGTGGCGGCTCCGAGGGCCAGGACCAGGAGGGCGCAGCCCGCCACGATCAGGACGTCGCGGACGAAGTCGTCGGTGATGTCGGTGTGGTGCAGGACCTGGTTCATGCCGTCGACGGCGTACGACATGGGCAGCACGTTCGAGAGTGCTTCGAGGGCGGGGGCCATGTGGTCGCGGGCGACGAACAGTCCGCAGAGCAGGAGCTGCGGGAAGATCACGGCGGGCATGAACTGGACGGCCTGGAACTCGGATGCGGCGAAGGCGGAGACGAACAGGCCCAGCGCCGTGCCGAGCAGGGCGTCGAGCAGCGCGACCAGGAGCAGCAGCCACGGGGAGCCGATGACGTCCAGGCCCAGTGCCCAGACCGATACCGCGGTGGCCAGGAGGGACTGGACGATCGCCACGGCTCCGAACGCGAGGGCGTATCCGGCGATCAGGTCGCCCTTGCCGAGCGGCATCGCGAGGAGGCGTTCGAGCGTGCCCGAGGTGCGTTCGCGCAGGGTGGCGATCGAGGTCACCAGGAACATCGTGATCAGCGGGAAGATGCCGAGGAGCGAGGCGCCGATGGCGTCGAAGACGCGGGGGCTGCCGTCGAACACGTACCGCAGCAGGGTGATCAGTACGACCGGGACCAGGAGCAGCAGAGCGACGGTGCGGGCGTCGTGGCCGAGCTGGCGCAGGACCCGGGCTGCGGTGGAGAGGGTGCGGGCCGGGCTCAGGAATGCGGGTGCCGGGGACGGGTGCGGGCTCATCGGGAGGGCTCCTGACGGGTGGCGGCCTGGTCGACCAGGTGGAGGAAGGCCTGTTCGACGGTGTCCGCGCGGGCGGCGGAGCGCAGCGCCCCGGGGGTGCCGTCGGCGAGGATCTCGCCCTCGCGCATGAGGAGCAGGCGGTGGCAGCGCTCGGCCTCGTCCATGACGTGGGAGGAGACGAGGAGCGTGGTGCCGCGGTCGGCGGCGAGGCGGTGGAAGAGGTTCCACAGGTCGCGGCGGAGCACGGGGTCCAGGCCGACGGTGGGTTCGTCGAGGACCAGGAGTTCCGGGGTGCCGAGCAGGGCCACGGCGAGGGAGGTGCGGGCGAGCTCGCCGCCGGAGAGGGCTCCGGCGAGGGCATCGGCCCGGCCGGTCAGGTCGACCTCGGTGATGGCGCGGGTGACGGCGTCCCGGCGGGCGTCGCGCTGCCGGCGGCCCGGCCGGAGGATCGCCGCGAAGTAGTCGAGGTTCTGCCGGACGGTCAGGTCGGTGTAGACGGACGGGTCCTGGGTGACGTACCCGATGCGCGGCCGGAGGGTGGGGTGGCCCGCGGGGTTGCCGAGCACGTCGAGGGTGCCGGTGACCTTGGCCTGGGTGCCCACGACGGCACGCATCAGGGTGGATTTGCCGCAGCCCGAGGGGCCCAGGAGGCCGGTGATCCTGCCGGGTTCGACGGTGAAGTCGAGGCCGTGCAGGACGGTGCGGTCGCCTCGTACGACCGTGAGGCCATGGGCCTCGACGGCGGCACCCCTGGAATTCATCATGCGATGAATATTGATCCCGGGGTGTCCGCCCGTCAAGAGGCGTGGCCGGGGCTCACCGCCACGTTCAGGTCGACCGTGTAGCGCTCCTCGACCGTGCCGTGCGGGAAGAGTTCCGCGAGCCGGTCGCGCTCCTCGGCGAGGAAGCGTCGTGTGCCTTCCTCGCCGAGGACGAGGAAGGCGGAGTGGCTGCCGAGGTTGGCGAGGTGGGTGTCGACGGACACCCGTCGGGTCCAGTCCACCTGGCGGTGCGTGAAGCCGAGCCCGGACGGCAGGTCGCGGGGGCGGACGGGCGAGCCGTGGGCGGAGTCGCCGGTGCCGAAGAAGCGGCGGAGCCGGGCGTCCTGCTCGGCGATCCAGGGGACGGAGTGGTCGGCGACGTTCCACCAGAGGGCGAGTGCGCCGCCGGGACGCAGGACGCGCAGCGCCTCGGGGGCGGCGAGCGCCGGGTCCGTCCAGTGCCAGGCCTGGGCGTACGTGATCAGGTCGGCCGATGCGGTGGCGAGGGGGAGGTGGTTGCCGTCGCCGCGTACGACGGGCAGGTGCGGGAGCGAGCGGTGGAGTTCCGCCGCCATGCCGGCTCCCGGTTCCACGGCGACGACCCGGGCGCCGCGCTCGTGGAGGAGGCGGGTGGCGATGCCCGTGCCGGCGCCGACATCGACGGCGCGGGCGCCTCGGAGGGGGCGGCGGGCCAGTTCCTCGACGGCGTCGAGGAGTGCGGGCGGGTAACCGGGGCGGGCCGCGGCGTACTGGGCGGCGGCGTGGTCGAAGGAGAGCGCGCGGGGCGCGGGGGCGGGTGCGTCGGGACCGGTGGAATCGGCGGGAGGCATGGGCTCATCGTGGCGCGTGCGCCGGGGCCCGCGCCGGTGATTCCGCCCTGCGCGTGCGCGCGCCGGTGTGCGCGTGGCTCCCGCCCGGGGCCGTCCTACTTGCGCTTGGGGCGCTTGCCCTTGGTGTTCTTGCGGGCCGCCGGGTTCCCGGTGCGGGCCGAGCGGCGCTTCTCGTAGCGGGCCAGGGCCGTCTCGTACTCCGTGCGGTGCAGCTGCTCGCCCGGTGCTTCCCGGAACGTACGGAGGAAGTACGCGATCAGCGAGCCGACGAAGCCGATCGTCTTGAGGCCGCGCAGATTGGCCTCGCGCGCCGGATCGGTGGGGCGTCGGCTGAACCCCTCCCAGGTCTTGCGGAAGGCGATGGCGCTGCAGATGGCGAACATCAGGACGACCAGGATGCCGACGAAGGTGCCGACATCGGCGATCTGCAGCCCCTGGTAGGCGAAGCGGAGCACGAAGCAGGCGGCGACCGCGGCGGCCAGGGAGCCGACCGCGGCCCCGGCCCGGCGCAGCCCGTAGCCCCCGCTGTGGTCGACCCAGGTCGTACCGAAGAAGCGCAGGGGCTCGGGCCGCGGGCCGGGCGTGGTGGAACCGGGCGTGGCACCGGCGCCGGGGGCTTCGCTGTTCTCGCTCACGAAGTCGATTATCCCCGGGCGGTCGCGGGTCCGGACGCGCCGGTAGCGATCCTCTTCACGATCCCGGCCGCAGTCCCGGTCAGTCGCAGCGCGGCGCGATGTAGCCGTCGCTGCCCGTGTGGACGTAGGCGTCCGACACGAACTGGCCGTTGGCGATGTTGTCCCAGAGGTTGGAGGTGCCGTACGGGCCGGTGACCCGCTCCCCCGGCTTCTGGCAGTAGACCGGGACCTTCATTCCGTACGGCAGTGTCCTGACGATCCCGTACTTGGTGCCCGGTCCCGTGCGGACGTTGACGCGGTAGCCGGGCGCGATCGGGTACCGGGTGACGTCGTCGGTCCCGGCGAGCGTCTCCACGCCCTCGGTGACGTCGATCGCGTCGGCCGCGGCGGTCGCGCCGTCGGTGTGCTCGTCCATGGCCATGAGGCCCTCCCCCGTCGAGAGATGGTGTGTACGACGTGTACGACGCGCAGGCTACAAGCCCCATCCGGATCGCACGCACCATCGACTAGGCTCCGTGCGTCGCGCTTGCGGACGAACACACGGGGGTGGGCGATGCCGCCGCTGCGAGGTACCGGAGCCAATCCGGAAGCGGAGCATCCGGAGTACGCCGGGCAGTACCGTCTTGAGGCACGTCTCGGCGCGGGCGGCATGGGCGTCGTGCACCTGGCGCGCTCCGCCTCCGGGCTGCAGCTCGCGGTCAAGGTGGTGCACCAGCAGTACGCCTCGGACCCCGAGTTCAGGGCGCGTTTCCGGCAGGAGGTCGGGGCGGCCCGGCGGGTCAGCGGCGCCTTCACCGCATCGGTCGTCGACGCCGACCCCGATGCCGGACGGCCGTGGATGGCCACCCTGTACGTACCCGGCCCCACGCTCGCCGACCAGGTGAAGCGGAACGGGCCGATGTCCCCCGCCGCACTGCGCAGGCTGACGGCGGGGCTGGCCGAGGCGCTGCGCGACATCCACCGCGCCGGGGTGATCCACCGGGACCTCAAGCCGAGCAACGTGCTGCTCTCCGACTCCGGGCCCAAGGTCATCGACTTCGGGATCTCCCGGCCGTACGACAGCGATCTGCGCACCGAGACCGGCAAGCTGATCGGCTCGCCGCCGTACATGGCGCCCGAGCAGTTCCAGCGGCCGCGCGAGGTCGGGCCCGCCGCCGATGTGTTCGCCCTGGGGGCCGTGCTGGTCCACGCGGCGACCGGCCGGGGGCCCTTCGACTCGGACAGCCCGTACATCGTGGCCTACCAGGTGGTGCACGACGAGGCCGATCTGGCGGGCGTGCCCTCGGACCTGGCTCCGCTGATCGGGCAGTGCCTCACGAAGGACCCGGCCGGGCGGCCCACCCCGGACGAGATCATGACGACGCTGCGCCCGCCGTCGTACGACGCCGCCGCGTTCATACCGTCGCAGCGGCGGCCGGTCAGCGGCTCGGCGGCCGTCGCGGAAACCGGGGCCGACGCCTCTTCCGACGCGGACACACACGTGGGCGCGGCGGCGCGGGGCCGGAAGGCGGCCCCGGGCGGCGGCAAGCGGCGGTGGCTGGCGGCCACCGCGGCGGCGCTGGTCATGGGGGCCGGCGGGGTGTGGGCCGTCGGCACGGGAGGCGGGGCCGGCGAGTCGGGCGGTACGGGCGGGGCGAAGGGTCCGGTGGAGGAGTTCGCCCCGTGGCGGACGGCCTTGCGGACCACCGGCAAGGCGACACCGGTCTGTTCCCCGGCGGACGGCGCCGGGCAGCAGGCGTCCGGCCTGGCCGCGGGTCTGTACTGCGCGGCGGACGGCATCGGTGTCACCCGGCTGGATCCCTCGGACGGCCGGGTGCTGTGGTCCCGGCACGCAGCGAAGGACAGCCCCTCGGTCGGCGTGGTGTCGGTCTCCGGCGGTCTGGTGCACACGGCGGTGCCGGGCGGGAAGCTCCGGGCGTACGACCCCGCCAGGGGCGAGCAGGTCTGGGAAGCGGACCTCTCCCCGTATCTGGGCACCCCCTTCGACGCGGGTGACGCGCTGCTGCTGGTCGCCGAGGACGGGACCACCGAGGCGCTCGACTCCGCGACCGGTGTCTCCCTGTGGCGGCATTCGCTCGCCGGGCACCGGCGCCCGGACTACGCGCTGTACGACGCCGGCTCCGGGCTGGCCTACGCGTTCGAGCACTCCGCCTACGGGTCCACCACCCTGGTCACGGCCGTCCGCGCCACGACGGGGCGCACGGCGTGGCAGCGGCGGCTGGACGGGATGCTGACTCCGGTGGGGACCTCGGGCGGTGCGCTCGTCATGACGGCCATGAACGGGGACACCCAGACCGTCGGGCTGGTCCGCTACGAGCCGAAGGAGCGGAACGTCGTACGGATGACGCTGCCGTTCCGGATGAACGAACCGGAGGTCGTGCTGGGCGGGGACACGGCCTATCTGCTGGCGCACGGCGGGAGGCTGGTCGCCGTCGACACCCGCCCGGCCGAGGGCGGCGAAACGGTCCGCTGGCAGCTGGAGACCGCCGCCGGGCGTACCTCCGCCCCCGTCCTCGGCGCCGGGAACCGGCTGTACTTCTCGGCGGCGGACGGGCGGCTGATGGCCGTGGACACCGCGCACGGGAAGCTGCTGGGGCAGACGGGCCCGCGGCTGCGGAACGGGAGGCTCACGTACTCCTCGGCGCTGCCCGCGCCCGTGGCCGCCGGCCGGACCGTCTTCGGGACCGCGCCCGACGGTTCGGTGTTCGCCGTGGACGGACAGGACCCCGCCCGCTGGTGAGAGCGGGCGGGGTCCTCGTCGGCCGGCGGACCGGTCGGCCCGGCCTGTGCATGTCCCGGCTCGGCTCCGACGTGCAGCGGCCCGGCCCGGACGCGTCTCAGCCCAGCTTGGACACGTCGCGCACCGCGCCCCGGTCCGCGCTCGTCGCCATCGCCGCGTAGGCGCGCAGCGCCGCCGAGACCTTGCGCTCGCGGTCCTTCGGGGCGTAGACGCCGTTCAGCGCCTCTCGGCGGGTGGCCAGTTCGGCCTCGGGGACGAGGAGCTCGATCGAACGGTTCGGGATGTCGATCCTGATCCGGTCGCCGTCCTCGACCAGCGCGATCGCGCCGCCCGACGCGGCCTCCGGCGACGCGTGGCCGATGGACAGGCCCGACGTACCGCCGGAGAAGCGGCCGTCGGTCACCAGGGCGCAGCTCTTGCCGAGGCCCCGGCCCTTGAGGAAGGAGGTCGGGTAGAGCATCTCCTGCATGCCGGGACCGCCGCGCGGGCCCTCGTAACGGATGACGACGACGTCGCCCTCCTTGATCTCCTTGCGGAGGATCTTGTCGACGGCCTCCTCCTGCGACTCGCAGACGACCGCGGGGCCCTCGAAGGTCCAGATCGACTCGTCGACGCCCGCCGTCTTCACGACACAGCCGTCCACGGCGAGGTTCCCCTTGAGGACCGCGAGGCCGCCGTCCTTGGAGTAGGCGTGCGCCAGGTCGCGGATGCAGCCGCCCGCCGCGTCCAGGTCGAGGGTGTCCCAGCGCTCGGACTGCGAGAAGGCGGTGGCGGAACGGACGCAGCCGGGAGCCGCGTGCCACAGTTCGACGGCCTCCGGGGACGGGGAGCCGCCGCGGACGTCCCAGTTCTTCAGCCACTCGGCGAGGGAGTCGGAGTGGACCGAGTGCACATCCTCGTCGAGCAGGCCGCCGCGGTGCAGCTCGCCGAGGATGGCCGGGATGCCGCCGGCCCGGTGGACGTCCTCCATGTAGTACGTGCCGCCGGGGGCCACGTTGGGCGCGACCTTCGAGAGGCAGGGGACGCGGCGCGAGACCTCGTTGATGTCGTCGAGGTCGTACGCCAGCTCGGCCTCCTGGGCGGCGGCCAGCAGGTGCAGGATCGTGTTGGTGGAGCCGCCCATCGCGATGTCGAGCGCCATGGCGTTGTCGAACGCGGCGCGGGTGCCGATGGAGCGGGGCAGGACCGACGCGTCGTCCTGCTCGTAGTAGCGCCGGGTGATCTCGACGACCGTGCGGCCGGCCTCCTCGTACAGCGCCTTGCGGGCGGTGTGCGTGGCGAGGACGGAGCCGTTGCCGGGGAGGGAGAGGCCGAGGACCTCGGTCAGGCAGTTCATCGAGTTGGCGGTGAACATGCCGGAACAGCTGCCGCAGGTGGGGCAGGCGTTCTCCTCGATGCGGAGGATGTCCTCGTCCGAGATGTTCTCGTCGACGGCGTCGCTGATCGCGTTGATCAGGTCGAGCTTGCGGACCGTGCCGTCGACGAGGGTGGCCCTGCCGGCCTCCATCGGGCCGCCGGAGACGAAGACCGTCGGGATGTTGAGGCGCATCGCGGCCATCAGCATGCCGGGGGTGATCTTGTCGCAGTTGGAGATGCAGATCAGCGCGTCGGCGCAGTGCGCCTCGACCATGTACTCGACGGAGTCGGCGATCAGGTCGCGGGACGGGAGGCTGTAGAGCATCCCGGCGTGGCCCATCGCGATGCCGTCGTCGACGGCGATGGTGTTGAACTCGCGGGGCACGGCGCCCGCGGCCTTGATGGCGTCGGAGACGATCCGGCCGACCGGGGCCAGGTGGGTGTGGCCGGGGACGAACTCGGTGAAGGAGTTGGCGACCGCGATGATCGGCTTGCCGATGTCCTCGCTCGCTACGCCCGAGGCCCGCATGAGGGCGCGGGCGCCCGCCATGTTGCGGCCGTGAGTGACAGTGCGGGACCTCAGCTGGGGCATCGTCTCTCGCTCCTTCGACGTTAAAGACTGCCTCCGAGCGTACGCCTCCGGCTCCAAGATCTGGACACAGTGTCCGAAATGCGGGATGAATTGCTCGGTGGGTGGGCGGGGTGCCGGTGAGGCCTCAGGATTCCGTGAGGTAGCGCTGAAGTGTCGGTGCGACCATCTCGATGATCTTCTCGGGGTCGGCCGAAGCCAGCGGTTCCGCCCGGATCACATAGCGGAGCATCGCGATCCCGAGCATGTGCGAAGCCGCCAGTTCCGCGCGGAACGTGGCGTCCGGTACGTCGAGTGCCTCCGCGACGCGCTCCAGGAGCCGGCGCAGGACGAAGCCCCTGAGGACCTTCGCCGCCGCCTCGTGCGTCAGGGCGGACCGCATGACCGCGAGCAGAGGTGCCCTGGACGCCGGGTTCTCCCATACGCCGATGAAGTAGCGGGCCAGCCGCTCCCCCAGGCCGTCCGTGCCGTCGCCGAGGACGGCCGGGATCACCAGGGCCGGCTCGAAGGAGAGCTCGATCGCGGCCGCGAAGACCTCGTCCTTCGTGCCGAAGTAGTGGTGGACCAGGGCGGAGTCGACGCCCGCCGCCCTGGCGATGCCCCGGACCGAGGTCTTGTCGTAGCCGCGCTCCGCGAATTCGGTGCGGGCCGCCTCCAGGATGCGGGTGCGCGCGTCGGGGCCGGTGGGGGCGGCGGTACGGGAGGGGCGGCCGCGGCGCTTGGGGCCGACGGAGCCCGTGGGGTCGCGGGGGTCTGCGGGATCTGATGGACCCGTGGGACCTGCGGGATCGCCGGGGCCCGTGGGGTCGTCCGTCATGGGCGGGGTGCCCGGGTCGGGGACGACGCCAGGTGGAGCCGGGTGAAGGCCAGCGCCTCCGCCAGGTCGGCCTCGCGTTCGGCGGTCGACATGGCACGGCGGGTGTTGACCTCGATGACGACATGGCCGTCGAAGCCGGTGCGGGCCAGGTGCTCCAGCAGTTCGGCACAGGGCTGGTCGCCGCGGCCGGGCACCAGGTGCTCGTCCTTGTTGGAGCCCTTGCCGTCGGCGAGGTGGATGTGGGCGAGCCGGTCGCCCATCCGCCCGACCATCGCCATGCCGTCGGTGCGGGCCGTCGCGGTGTGCGAGAGGTCCACGGTGAAATGGCGGTAGTCGTCGTGGGTGACGTCCCAGTCGGGGGCGTACGCGAGCATCTCGCGGTCCCGGTAGCGCCAGGGGTACATGTTCTCGACGGCGAACCGCACATCGGTCTCGTCCGCCATGCGCCAGATCCCGGTGACGAAGTCGCGGGCGTAATTGCGCTGCCAACGGAACGGCGGGTGGACGACCACGGTCGTCGCCCCGAGCTTCTCCGCCGCGGCGCGGGCCCGCTGGAGCTTCACCCACGGATCGGTGGACCAGACCCGCTGCGTGATCAGCAGACAGGGCGCGTGGACGGCCAGGATCGGCACCCGGTGGTAGTCGGAGAGCCGGCGCAGTGCCTCGATGTCCTGGCTGACGGGGTCGGTCCACACCATGACCTCGACGCCGTCGTAGCCGAGGCGCGCGGCGATCTCGAAGGCCGTCGCCGTCGACTCCGGGTAGACCGAAGCCGTCGACAGGGCGACCTTCGCATCCGGGATGCGCACCACTGGTTCTGCCACTGGGACAGCGTACGGGCAGTGGTACGCCGCACCGAGGGGTCCCGGCCGAAAGTGAGCAGGGCCATGACGGGCCGCCGGCCGCCCGGTGGCGCTCCGCGGTCCCGCGCTCAGCCCAGCGAGGCCCGCTCCGCCGGCAGGTGGTCCAGGCGGCGCAGGATGACGCCCTCGCGCAGCGCCCAGGGGCAGATCTCCAGCTCGTCGACCCCGAACAGGTCCATCGCCCCCTCCGCGACCAGCGCCCCGGCGAGCAGCTGCTGGGCCCGGCCCTCGGAGACGCCGGGCAGACCGCCGCGCTGCTCGGTGGTCATCGTCGCCAGCTTCGGCACCCACTCCTCCAGCGCCTTGCGGGTGAGGCCGCGCTGCACGTAGAGGCCGTCGGTGGAGCGCGCGGCGCCCGCGATCCTGGCGAGCTGCTTGAAGGTCTTGGACGTGGCCACGACGTGGTCCGGGCGCCCGAGACGGGTGAACTCGCCGACGCTGCGGGCGATCCTCGCCCGGACATGGCGGCGCAGCGCCTTCACCTCCGCCGGGTCCGGCGGGTCGCCCGGCAGCCAGCCTGCGGTGAGCCGGCCCGCCCCGAGCGGCAGCGACACCGCGGCGTCCGGCTCCTCGTCCATCCCGTACGCGATCTCCAGCGAGCCGCCCCCGATGTCCAGGACCAGCAGCCGCCCCGCCGACCAGCCGAACCAGCGGCGGGCGGCGAGGAAGGTGAGCCGGGCCTCCTCCGCGCCGCTCAGGACGGCGAGGTCGATGCCCGTCTCGTCCCGCACCCGGGCCAGCACCTGATCGGCGTTGCTCGCCTCCCGCACCGCGGACGTGGCGAACGGCAGGACGTCCTCGCACCCCTTGTCCTCGGCGGCCTGGAGCGCGACGGTGATCGTCGCCACGAGCCGGTCCACACCGTCGGGGCCGATCGCCCCGTCCTCGTCGAGCAGTTCGGCCAGGCGCAGCTCCGCCTTGTGCGAATGCGCGGGCAGCGGGCGCGCTCCGGGGTGCGCGTCCACCACCAGCAGGTGCACCGTGTTCGAACCGACGTCGAGGACTCCGAGTCTCATGGCAGGAACGCTACCGGGACCTCAGCCTTACTCTTGGCGCGTGCCAAAGACGAAAAAGGCGAAGCCGGGCAAAAACACGAAGAAGCAGAGAACGAAGCAGGAGATGCAGCAACAGGAAGTGAACGGACCGGACCGGTCCGAAGACGAGACGGGGATCGACTTCGCGCGCGCCTGGGTCGAGTTCCCGGACCCCGCGGACGACGAGCAGATCTTCCGCTGCGACCTGACCTGGCTGACCTCCAGGTGGACCTGCATCTTCGGCAGCGGCTGCCAGGGCATCCAGGCGGGCCGCGCGGACGACGGGTGCTGCACCCTGGGCGCGCATTTCTCGGACGAGGACGACGAGAAGCGGGTGGCGGACCATGTCGAGCGGCTGACCCCCGAGCTGTGGCAGTTCCACGATGTCGGCACCGGGACGGGCTGGGTCGAGGTCGACGACGACGGGGAACGCCAGACACGGCGCTGGAAGGGTTCGTGCATCTTCCAGAACCGGCCCGGATTCGCGGCGGGCGCGGGGTGCTCCCTGCACATCCTGGCGCTGCGGGAGGGCCGGGAGCCCCTGGAGACCAAGCCGGACGTCTGCTGGCAGCTGCCGATCCGGCGTACGTACGACTGGATCGACCGGCCCGACGACACACGGGTGCTCCAGGTGTCGATCGGCGAGTACGACCGCAGGGGCTGGGGCCCCGGCGGTCACGATCTGCACTGGTGGTGCACCTCGGCGACCTCGGCGCACGGGGCCGGGGAGCCCGTCTACGTCTCGTACCGGCCCGAGCTCACCGAGATGATGGGCAAGGAGGCGTACGAGCGGCTCGTCGAGCTCTGTGAGCAGCGGCTGTCCTCGCTGCTGCCGATGGCACCGCACCCCGCGGACCCGGTCGATCCGGCGTGACGGCACAGGGGTGAGCCCCGGCCGGCCCGCTTCAGCCCGCCGGCGTCGTGCCCGGCCCCGGGTCGGTGGGGGTCGTGGAGTCGGACGGGTCCGGTGACGGGTGGCCGGTCGGTCCGGGGTCCGTCGGCGTGGGCTCGCCCGGTGTCGGGCCGGTGGACGGTGTGGGGTCCGGCGAGGACGTGGCCGGCTCCGAAGGGCCGGGGGTGGCGGAGGGTTCCGCCGGGTGTCCCGGGCCGCCGGGCACGGGCGGCGTCGCCCCGTGCCCCCGGATCACCACCGCCGAACCCGACGGGGCGAGGGCGATGCGCGCGCTCCACGGGCCGGCCGGTCCCTGCCGGTGGTCCACCAGGACGTGGACGGTGACGCTCTCGCCCGCGGCGAGCGTGCCCGAGTAGCGGCTCAGCCCCACCCAGGACGCGTCCGAGCGGGCCGACCAGGCGACGGGCGCGCCGCCCGACGCGGTCAGCCGGATCAGGGTCGTGCCACCGGAGGAGCGGGCCTCGACGGTGAGCCCGCCGGCGCCGCCCCGGCCCGGTCCCGAGCTGATCACCTCCGCCGAGACGTCCGGGGCGCTGCCGTCCACGAAGCGGGCGCCGGGCTGGGGGCGGGCGTTGCCCGCGTTCTCGTAGTGACCGTCCGAGGTGCCGTCGGAGCCGTGCCGGGCATCGCTCTCGGTGGCGGTGACCGATGAGCCCCCGTGTCCCTCGCCGGTCGGCGACGCGCCGCGGTAGGCGGTCCACAGCGCGATCACCGGGGCGGCGACGACCGTCGCCACCACCGTCGTCGTGACGACCCTGGCCCGCAGCCGGTCGCGGCGCGCGGCGTGGTCCTTCGGGTCCATGGGGAAGCCCGCCCGGTCGAAGCGCGGGCCGCCGGAGCGGTTGCGCTGGGCGTGGACCATCGCGACGTACGCCGAGGGCCGGGGCGCCTCGACGACCGGCAGCGCGGCGGCCGGGGTGACCGCGGCACCGGGCCACGGGCCCTCGGCACCGGCCCGTTCGGCGGCCCGGCGGCAGCGGGGGCAGTCGTCGACGTGGCGGACGAGTTCGCGGCGCAGGGCGGCGGAGAGCAGGACGCGGTGCTCGCCGGTGAGCCGGGCGACGGTGGAGCAGTTGCCGGTCTCGACGACGGCGAGGGCGGCGCGGGTGCGTTCCACCTCGCAGGCCGCGGCGGCCAGGAGCTCCCGGGCGGCCGCGGGTTCGAGGCCCAGGACGGAGGCGACGGCGCGTGGGGGGAGACGGTGGCGCACGGCGAGTTCGAGCGCTTCGCGCTGCTCGGGGGTGGTGCCGGCGGCCTCGGGCCAGGCGAGCTGGGCGAGTTCACGGCGGTGCGCCTCGGCGGCGGCCTCGGTCTCGGGGGCACGGGCGGGGCCCGTGGGGGCACCGCCAGGCGTGGACGCGGCGGTGGCGGGGGCCTTCGCGGCGACGGCCGGGGGCGTACGCCGCCCCGTGCGCGCCCCCTGGGTGGCCGCTGCACCCGGCTGCTTGCCCGGAGGCCCGCCCGCCCGCTTCGTCTCCTGCTTCACCGAGAGCCTCCGCGGCTGCTTCCCGGTCTTGTGCCGGTGCGCCTGGCGGCCCTGTTTCTGCTCGGCGAGCTTGCGCAGACACATCCATCTGGCCAGCGCGTACAGCCAGGATTTACGTTCCTCCTGGCCCGTCGGGCACCGGCCGCCCTGCCGTTCCGCGATCGCGAGGACACCGCCGAGCGCCTCGGTGGCGGCGTCGTGGTCGCAGAGCACGGAGAGGCAGTAGGTGAACAGGCCGTCGAGATGGGGTTCGTAACGGGCGGGCGGCCGACGCGGCGAAGAGTGCGTCGGGAGACGGGGCGCACTGCTCCGCGCCCGGTGTGCGCCGGTGGTGTGCGTGGGGGGCTCCAGACCGCTGCTCGTCACCTTGCGACCGTAGGCAGCAGAGGGCACACATTTAGCGCCTCTTCAGCACTTTTAATCCTTACGGGTGAACGTATCCCTCAAAAGGGGACAGGAATTCTCTATTCCTCCGCAAGCACCCACCATTTCGCCCCGCGAGCACCCACCGTTCCGCCGGGTGCGCAGCAAACCTCGGAGGATGCGCGCCCAACGCCGCCGGACCGGGCCCGGCGGCGTTGTCGTACCCCACCTATACGGTTGCGTCATGGCTGCCCGTACGAAAACCGCGAAGGACCGGCCGTCCTACCGCTGCACCGAGTGCGGCTGGACGACCGCCAAGTGGCTCGGCCGCTGCCCCGAATGCCAGGCGTGGGGGACGGTCGAGGAGTTCGGCGGCGCCCCCGCCGTGCGGACCACCGCGGCCGGCCGGGTCAGTGCCGCCGCGCTCCCCATCGGCCAGGTCGACAGCCGGCAGGCCACCGCCCGGTCGACCGGCGTCGGTGAGCTGGACCGGGTGCTCGGCGGCGGTCTCGTCCCGGGCGCGGTCGTGCTCCTCGCGGGCGAGCCGGGCGTCGGCAAGTCGACGCTGCTGCTGGACGTCGCCGCCAAGGCGGCGAGCGACGACCACCGCACGCTCTACGTCACCGCCGAGGAGTCCGCGAGCCAGGTGCGGCTGCGCGCCGACCGGATCAGGGCGATCAACGACCACCTCTACCTCGCCGCCGAGACCGACCTGTCCGCGGTCCTCGGCCATCTGGACGCCGTCAAGCCCTCGCTCCTCATCCTCGACTCCGTGCAGACCGTCGCCTCGCCCGAGATCGACGGGGCGCCGGGCGGCATGGCACAGGTCCGGGAGGTCGCCGGGGCCCTCATCCGGGCCTCCAAGGAGCGCGGCATGTCCACGCTCCTGGTCGGCCATGTCACCAAGGAGGGGGCGATCGCCGGGCCGCGGCTGCTGGAGCACCTCGTCGACGTGGTGCTGTCCTTCGAGGGCGACCGCCACGCCCGCCTGCGGCTCGTACGGGGCGTCAAGAACAGATACGGCGCGACCGACGAGGTCGGCTGCTTCGAACTGCACGACGAGGGCATCACCGGCCTCGCCGACCCCTCCGGCCTCTTCCTCACCCGGCGCGACGAGCCCGTTCCCGGCACCTGCCTGACCGTCACCCTGGAGGGCAAGCGGCCGCTCGTCGCCGAAGTCCAGGCGCTGACGGTCGATTCCCAGATCCCTTCGCCCCGGCGCACCACCTCCGGCCTGGAGACGTCCCGGGTGTCGATGATGCTCGCGGTCCTGGAGCAGCGCGGCCGGATCAGCTCGCTGGGCAAGCGGGACATCTACAGCGCGACGGTCGGCGGCGTGAAGCTCTCCGAGCCGGCCGCGGACCTCGCGGTCGCGCTGGCCCTGGCCAGTGCCGCGAGCGACACCCCCCTGCCCAAGAACCTGGTGGCGATCGGCGAGGTGGGCCTCGCGGGCGAGGTCAGAAGGGTCACGGGGGTCCAGCGCAGGCTGGCCGAGGCGCACCGCCTGGGCTTCACGCACGCGCTGGTCCCGACCGACCCGGGCAAGGTCCCGGCCGGTATGAAGGTCACAGAAGTCGCCAACATGGGCGATGCGCTGAGAGTCCTCCCGCGCCGGTCTCGCGCACAGGCCCCCCAGGAGGAGAGCGCACGCCGGTAGACTTTGCCCTGGTCTCGCCCGTCCGTACGAACGGTACGAGGGACGTAAGGGCACCGCAAACCTGTGACCGGAGGAGTGCAGTGGCAGCCAACGACCGGGCAGCATCGCCCGGAAAGTCCGGCCAAGGCACCGGTAATGAGGCGCTCATGCGCGCCTCGCTGAGCGCCGTGGCGCCCGGAATGGCGCTGCGGGACGGCCTGGAGCGCATCCTCCGCGGCAACACCGGCGGGCTCATCGTGCTCGGCATGGACAAGACCGTCGAGTCGATGTGCACCGGCGGATTCGTGCTGGACGTGGAGTTCACCGCGACGCGCCTGCGCGAGCTGGCCAAGCTCGACGGCGCACTGATCCTCGACAAGGACATGACCAAGATCCTGCGCGCCGGCGTACAGCTGGTGCCGGACGCCTCCATCCCCACCGAGGAGACCGGCACCCGCCACCGCACGGCGGACCGGGTCTCCAAGCAGTGCAATTTCCCGGTCGTCTCGGTCTCGCAGTCGATGCGCCTGATCGCGCTCTACGTGGACGGGGAGCGCCGGGTCCTGGAGGAGTCCGCCGCGATCCTCTCCCGCGCCAATCAGGCCCTCGCCACCCTGGAGCGGTACAAGCTCCGGCTCGACGAGGTCGCGGGCACGCTCTCCGCGCTGGAGATCGAGGACCTGGTGACGGTCCGGGACGTCACGGCCGTCGCCCAGCGGCTGGAGATGGTCCGGCGGATCGCGACCGAGATCGCGGAGTACGTGGTCGAGCTCGGCACCGACGGACGGCTTCTCTCGCTCCAGCTCGACGAGTTGATCGCGGGCGTCGAGCCGGAGCGCGAGCTGGTCGTGCGCGACTATGTGCCGGAGCCGACCGCGAAGCGGTCCCGTACGGTCGGCGAGGCGCTGACCGAGCTCGACGCGCTCTCCCACACCGAGCTGCTCGAACTCCCGGTCGTGGCGCGGGCCCTGGGCTACAGCGGCTCGCCCGAGACGCTCGACTCGGCGGTCTCGCCGCGCGGCTTCCGGCTGCTGGCGAAGGTGCCGCGGCTGCCCGGGGCGATCATCGACCGGCTGGTGGAGCACTTCGGCGGTCTGCAGAAGCTGCTCGCCGCCAGCGTGGACGACCTCCAGACGGTGGACGGCGTCGGCGAGGCGCGCGCCCGCAGCGTGCGCGAGGGCCTGTCACGGCTGGCCGAGTCGTCGATCCTCGAACGGTACGTGTAGAGCCGGTACGAGCAGCATGACCGGGGCCCGGGAGACCGGGCCCCGTCGCATGTCCCGGGCCCGCCCCGACGCCCGCTGCCCGGACCCGCGCCCGCGCGCTCAGTCCTTCGCGAGGACGAACGAGGCGCGCTGCACCGGCTCGCCCGGCGCCTTCGCCTCGACCAGATACGTTCCGGGCCCCGCCGTCCCCGCGGGCGGCGTCGCGCACTGCGGGGAGCTCTTCTTCCGGTCCCACTCCACGGTGTGCACGACGGTCTCGCCCGCCGGGACCTTCAGCAGCAGGCCGGCCGCGTCGCGCGGGCAGTCCTTGGAGGACCACACCTGGTTGTCGTCACCGCCGGCCTCGGTGATGGTGAGCACCGCGCTCTTCGGCCCGAGGTCGGCCTTGCAGGCGGTGGCCGAGGTGTTCTTGACGACCAGCTTGAACTTCGGCTTCTCGCCGGGGCTGTAGCTGAGCTCGGTGCTCAGGTTCAGGCGCAGTGCCGCGGGGGTGCAGTCGGGGAGCGGGGAGGAGGCCGGGACCTGCTGGCCGGCCGTCCAGCCGCTGCCGTTCGCGCCACCGGCTCCGGTGCCCGCTCCGCCGTCGGCGTCCGTACCGCCGTCGCCCGCTCCGCCGTCGGAGCCCGCGCCCGTGCCGTCGCCGTCCCCGCCCGAGTCGCCCGACTCGTCGCGTCCGCCGGGCTGTTGGCTGATGGCCGGGCCCGAACCTCCGGGGCCCGGGGTGATCTCGCGTACGGGGCCGGACCCGGCGGGCCGGGAGTCGTCCTTGGTCTTCTTGTCCCCGCCCGAGGTGACGATCCATACGATCAGCAGCGCGAGCAGCGCGACGAGCGTCGCCGCTACGGCCCTCCGGCGCCAGTAGATGGTGGAGGGAAGCGGACCGATCGGATTACGCAAAGATCCCACGGCTCAAACTCTACGAGAGATCGGCGCCGACTCCCGCCCCACCCGCCGCTCCGGGCCACAAGTTTTACGGATCATCATCCCGGACGGCCCGTTCCGGCCCCGTATCGCCGCCGAGTTGACCTCCGGGCATCGCCCGGATGAACTCCCGGTTTCATTGACTACCCTCTGTCACATGGATAGTTCAGTTACGGCCCCGCTCTACCGGGACATCACCGACTTCGCACATGACATGCCGTCATGGGTGCAACATCTGGCCGAGATATGGACGGAGCTCGGGCTCCTGGTCTTCGGTGTCCTGTTCATCACCGGCTGGTGGCGGGCCCGGAGTCAGGACGACCGCGCCCTGGCGCTGGCGGTGCTCGCACCTGTCGCGACGGCCTTCGGCTATGTGGCCAGCGAGGTGCTCAAGTCGATGGTGAACGAGGAGCGCCCGTGCAGGTCGGTCGCCGGAGCGGCGGCCTCGCTGGTGACCTGCCCGCCGACCGGTGACTGGTCCTTCCCCAGCAACCACTCCGCGATCGCCGGCGCGGCGGCCGTCGCCCTGGCCATCGCCCGGCCCCGGCTGGCCTGGCTCACGGTGCCGCTGGCGCTGCTGATGGCCTTCTCCCGGGTCTTCGTCGGCGTGCACTATCCGCATGACGTGGCGGTCGGGCTGCTGCTCGGCGCCGCGGTCTCGGCCCTGGTGGTCGCCGTGCTGCGCCGCCCGGCACAGTCGCTCGCCCGAACCGTGCGCGGCAGCGGGGCGCCGGTGGCCGCCTGGGCCTCGGGGCCGGGCGCGCCCCCGGCCGGACGCTCCCACCGACGGGCCAAGCGGCACTGACGGCCCCCGGGAGCCGGGGGCCGGCCCCCTTGGGCCGGTTGCCGGACCGCCGGGGCGCGGACGGGTGGCATTATCACCCCAAGGGCCCTCAGCGGGGGCGACACCACCGTGCACGGAACCATCGTCTGCCCTTCCGTGCCAGGATCGACGGTGCGATGACTGCCATGACTGCGACACAGACGCCCCCCGCCTCCCTCCACTCTCCCGTCATCGGGTGGTTCGAACAGCACGCCCGCGATCTGCCCTGGCGCCGCCCCGAAGCGGGCGCCTGGGGTGTGATGGTGAGCGAGTTCATGCTGCAGCAGACCCCCGTGAGCCGGGTCCTTCCGGTGTACGAGCAGTGGCTCGCCCGCTGGCCCCGCCCCGCCGACCTGGCCGCCGAACCGCCCGGCGAGGCGGTCCGCGCCTGGGGCCGGCTCGGCTACCCCCGCCGGGCGCTCCGCCTGCACGGGGCCGCGCAGGCCATAACGGAACGGCACGGCGGCGACGTACCGAGCGAGCACGCCCAGCTGCTCGCCCTGCCCGGGATCGGCGAGTACACCGCGGCGGCCGTGGCCTCGTTCGCGTACGGGCAGCGGCATGCCGTGCTCGACACGAACGTCCGCCGGGTGTTCGCCCGCGCCGCGACCGGGATCCAGTACCCGCCGAACGCGACCACCGCCGCCGAACGCAAGCTGGCCCGCGCGCTGCTCCCCGAGGAGGACGAGCGGGCGGCCCGCTGGGCCGCCGCGACGATGGAGCTCGGAGCCCTCGTCTGCACCGCGAAGAACGAGGACTGCGACCGCTGCCCGATCGCCGGGCAGTGCGCCTGGCGGCTGGCCGGGAAGCCCGCCCACCAGGGGCCCCCGCGGCGCGGCCAGACCTATGCCGGTACCGACCGGCAGGTGCGCGGCCGGCTGCTCGCCGTGTTGCGCGAGGCGATGACACCGGTGCCGCAGTCGGCGCTGGACGCGGTGTGGGACGAGCCGGTGCAGCGCGCCCGTGCGCTGGACGGCCTGGTCGCCGACGGCCTGGTCGAACCGCTGGACGGCGGGCAGTACCGGCTGCCGCTGAGTTGAGCTCCGTACCGCCACCTCTCCCCCGCTGTTACACAACCGATGGACAGCCGTGCGTCGGCGTATGGCTGCTCCGCACAACCCCGTGACAACAGCTCCGTAGCGTCTTCTCCGTCAGCCCGACCGAACGATGGCTGACGGCGGAACCACGGGGATCCACGGGGACGGAGGCGGTTGGAATGGCGCACGGCGAGGTGCTCGAATTCGAGGACTACGTACGCACTCGGCACGACGCGCTGCTGCGCAGCGCGCGGCGGCTCGTCCCGGACCCCGTGGACGCGCAGGACCTGCTCCAGACCGCGCTGGCCCGTACGTACGGCCGCTGGGACGGCATCGCCGACAAGTCCCTGGCCGACGCCTATCTCCGCCGCGTCATGATCAACACCCGTACCGAGTGGTGGCGGGCCCGCAAGCTGGACGAGGTCCCCACCGAGCAGCTGCCCGACGCGAGCGTCGAGGACGGCACCGAGCAGCGCGCCGACCGCGCCCTGCTGATGGACGTGCTGGGCGTACTGGCTCCCAAGCAGCGCAGCGTCGTCGTGCTGCGACACTGGGAGCAGATGAGTACGGAGGAGACGGCTGCGGCGCTCGGCATGTCGGCCGGTACGGTGAAGAGCACGCTGCACCGTGCGCTGGCACGGCTGCGCCAGGAGCTGGAGAGCCGTGAGGCGGCGAGCAGCGAGGCCCGGCTCCGCGAGGAGCAGCACCCGGTGGCGGGCCGCGCTCCGGCAGCCGCTCGGGCGCGGGCGGGCAGGCATATGGACGAACGGGGGCGGGAGCGTTGCGCGGCCTGACAGCCAGCGACGGTGACGACGGGGACCGTGGCGGTGAGAGAGACGACGGTGGCCGTGCGGCCACCGTCGGACGTGGCCGGTTCCTGACCGGCTGGGCGGCGAGCGCCACGACCCTGGTCGGCCTCGCCGCCTTCGGGCTGCTCACCGCCGGCTGCTCGACCGGCGGTACCGGCACCCGGGACGAGGGCCCGGCCGGCACGCAGCCCGTGGCCCAGGTCACGCCCGGCACCGAGCCGTCCTCCTCCGCGAAGCCCGCCGCGCGGATAGATCCCGTGACGCTCCTCAAGCACGACCCCAAGGTCAGCGAGCGGGTCAGAACGGATCTGAAGCCCTGCACCGGCTCCGCGTACCCGGTGGACACCTCCTACGGCACCATGACCGGCGGTCCCTCGCCCGATGTCGTGGTGAACGTGATGACCTGCGGCGACTCGGTGGGCGTCGGCACGTATGTGTACCGCCCGCGGACCAACGGCCGTTACGAGAACGTGTTCGCCATCGAGCAGCCCGCGGTCTACGGCACCATCGACCGCGGTGATCTGGTGGTGACGACCCAGGTGTACGAGAAGAAGGACTCGGTCTCGTACCCCTCCGGCGAGGAAGTGATCACCTACCGCTGGGCGGGCAGCCGGTTCAACGAGCACGACCGGGTGCACAACGACTTCAACCGAGCCGTCGGCAGCGGCGGAGCGGACCTTCCGGGGGCCGCCGACCCGGCGGGGAACTGAGAGCAGTCTGATGGCCGAGACCCACGTCCTGTTCGTCGAGGACGACGACGTCATCCGCGAGGCCACCCAGCTGGCGCTGGAGCGCGCCGGCTTCGCGGTCACCGCCATGCCCGACGGCATGTCGGGCCTCGACGCCTTCCGGGCCGACCGCCCCGACATCGCCCTGCTCGACGTGATGGTGCCGGGGCTCGACGGGGTCAGCCTCTGCCGTCGTATCCGTGACGAGTCGACGGTGCCCGTGATCATGCTGTCGGCCCGCGCGGACTCGATCGACGTGGTGCTCGGCCTGGAGGCCGGCGCGGACGACTACGTCACCAAGCCCTTCGACGGGGCGGTCCTGGTCGCCCGGATCCGTGCCGTGCTGCGCCGTTTCGGCCATGCCTCGGGTGGGCAGCCGGGCAACGGGGAGCCGGAGCCGCAGCCCGTCGGCGGGGTGCTGGTCTTCGGTGATCTGGAGGTCGACACCGAGGGCATGGCGGTCCACCGCGGCGGCGAGCAGGTGGCGCTGACCCCGACCGAGATGCGGCTGCTGCTGGAGTTCTCCGCGGCGCCCGGCACGGTGCTCTCCCGCGACAAGCTCCTGGAACGGGTCTGGGACTACGGATGGGGCGGTGACACCCGGGTCGTGGATGTCCATGTGCAGCGGCTGCGCACCAAGATCGGCCAGGACCGGATCGAGACGGTCCGCGGCTTCGGCTACAAACTCAGGCCATGAAGCGGCCGGCCCTGCGGACCGGAGTCCGCTGGAAGATCAGCATCGCGATCGCGGCGGTCGGCGCGCTGACCGCGGTCGCGCTCAGCTTCGTCGTCCACAACGCGGCCCGGGTCTCGATGCTGGAGAACGCCCGCGAGGTCCAGTTGGAGCGGCTGACGTACGCGCAGCTGCTGTACGAGGCGACGAAGACGAAGAAGGCCGACCCCCGGTTCGGTGCCAAGCTCAACGACCCGACCATGCCGCGCAGCCTGCGCGCGGAGACCGCCAGGAACCGGCGCGCCACCCATGTCGAGGTGACCAGCAAGGGGGTGCCCGATGTGTGGGCGGCCGTGCCGGTCGGCCACGGCGACGTGCTCTCGCTGCACACCCGGTTCGCGGGCCGCAACTCCACGATCATGCGCGATCTCGACCGGGCGCTGATCATCGGCTCGGTCTCGGTGGTCTTCGGCGGCTGTGCGCTGGGGGTGCTGATCGGCGGGCAGCTGTCGCGCCGGCTGCGCAAGGCGGCGGCCGCGGCGGGCCGGGTCGCGCAGGGCAATACGGAGGTACGGGTCAGGGAGGCCGTCGGCGGTGTCGTCCAGGACGAGACCGATGAGCTGGCCGGTGCGGTGGACGCGCTGACGGACGCGTTGAACGCGCGGATCGAGGCGGAGCGCCGGGTCACCGCGGACATCGCGCACGAGCTGCGTACACCGGTGACCGGTCTGCTGACGGCGGCCGAGCTGCTGCCGCCCGGCCGCCCCACCGAGCTGGTACGGGACCGGGCGCAGGCGATGCGCACGCTCGTCGAGGACGTGCTGGAGGTGGCCCGGCTGGACAGCGCGTCGGAGCGGGCCGAGCTCCAGGAGGTCGCGCTGGGCGAGTTCGTCAGCCGGCGGATCGCGCTGCTGGACCCGGATGTACGGGTGCGGGTGGTGCACGAGTCCTGGGTCAACACCGATCCGCGGCGCCTGGAGCGCATCCTCGGCAATCTGCTGGGCAACGCCGCCAAGCACGGGGCGACCCCGGTGGAGGTCACGGTCGAGGGCCGGGTGGTCCGGATCCGCGATCACGGCTCCGGGTTCCCGGCGGCGCTGCTGCGCGAGGGGCCGAGCCGGTTCCGTACCGGAAGCAGTGACCGGTCCGGACACGGGCACGGTCTCGGGCTGACGATCGCGGCCGGTCAGGCGCGGGTCCTCGGGGCCCGGCTGACCTTCCGCAACGCGGCGCCGGAAGGGGCCGCGGAGGGCGCGGGCGGGGCGATCGCGGTGCTGTGGCTGCCCGAGCACGCGCCGACGAACACCGGCAGCTTCCCGATGCTCCAGGTGTCCGAGCAGCGTGGCCCGGACGGCGACGAGCCACAGGGAGCGAAGGCCGGCCGCGGGCGGACCGAAGCCTGAGCCGGACGCGGCAGGAGACCACGGGGCCGGATACGGCAGGAGGCTCCGAGAGGGGTCCGATACGACGGGAGGCTCCCGGGGCATGCCCCGGGAGCCTCCTTCGTACCCGCTCCGGATCAGACGGCCTCGGCCTGCTTGGTGACCGGGCCCGCTCCGCGCAGCGGTACCTCCTTGACGAAGACCGAGGCGGCCAGGGCGATCAGACCGACCGAGGCGCCGACGAGGAACGCGATGTGCGTGCCGGACGACACCGCGAACTGGTAGGCCTCGCGGGCCGCCTCCGGCAGCTTCGCCAGGCTCGCCGCGTCCAGCTGGGCGGACTTCGCGGTGGCCGCCCCGCCGCCGCGGGCGACCATCTCGTCCTGCACCCGTCCGGTGAACAGCGCGCCCATGATCGCGACGCCGAAGGAGCTGCCGAGCGTACGGAAGAGGGTCGTCGCGGAGGAGGCGACGCCCATGTCCTTCATCTCCACGCTGTTCTGGGCGACGAGCATCGTGATCTGCATCAGGAAGCCCATGCCCGCGCCGAGCACCGCCATGTAGACGCCGGAGGTGAACCGCGTGGTGTCGACGTCCATCCGCGAGAGCAGGAAGAGGCCGGCCACCATCAGCACGGAGCCCACCACGGGGAAGATCTTGTACTTGCCGGTGCTGGTGGTGACCCGTCCGGCGACCAGCGAGACCACCATCATCGACAGCAGCATCGGCAGGAGCAGCAGACCCGAGTTGGTCGCCGAGGCCCCCTGGACCGACTGCTGGTACAGCGGCAGGAACAGCACCGCGCCGAACATCACGAAGCCCGACATGAAGCCGACGACGGACATCAGGGTGAAGTTGCGGTTGCGGAAGATGTGCAGCGGGATGATCGGTTCCGGCGCCTTCGTCTCGACGAAGACGAAGCCGGCGAGCGAGGCCACGCCGATCGCGATGAGCTCCATGATCACGGCGGAGTTCCAGTCGTACTCCGTACCGCCCCAGGTGGTCACCAGCACGATCGCGGTGATGCCGAGGGTCAGCAGCCCCGCGCCGAGGTAGTCGACCTTGGCCTGGGTCCCCTTCCGCTTGGGCAGGTGCAGCACGATGGTGACCATGGCGAGGGCGACCGCGCCCAGCGGCAGGTTGATGTAGAAGCTCCAGCGCCAGCCGAGGTGGTCGGTGATGGTGCCACCGACCAGCGGTCCGCCGATCATGGCGATGGCCATGACACCGGCCATCATGCCCTGGTACTTGCCGCGCTCGCGGGGCGGGACGAGGTCGCCGATGATCGCCATGACGCCGACCATCAGGCCGCCCGCGCCGAGTCCCTGGACCGCCCGGAAGCCGATCAGCTGGCCCATGTCCTGGGCCATTCCGCTCAGCACCGAGCCGATCAGGAAGATCACGATGGACGTGAGGAAGATGCCCTTGCGCCCGTACATGTCGCCGAGCTTGCCCCAGATGGGGGTGGAGGCGGCGGTGGCCAGGGTGTACGCGGTGACGACCCAGGACAGGTGCTCCAGACCGCCGAGGTCACCGACGATGGTCGGCATGGCCGTGCCGACGATCAGGTTGTCCAGCATGGCGAGCAGCATGGTGATCATCAGGGCCAGCATCACCACCCTGACGCTGCGCTGCGGCGCCCCGGGTATCCCGGCCGGCCGGTCGGCGACGGCCGCCGCCCCGCCGCCCGCCTTCTTCAGATCGGACATTTGTCCCCACTCCCCTGATCCCCTGTCGGTGCCCTGTGCAACCAGGCCCTTACTTGCCGCCCGGCTAGTAACTACACTGGGGAAAGTAGACCCCCAACTAGCCGGGCGTCAAGTAAGTTTCCAGCAAAGGAGAGCTCATGAGGAGCACGCCGCAGCAGCGCCGTGGCAACACGCGCCAGCGCATCCAGGACGTCGCTCTGGAGCTCTTCGCCGAGCAGGGCTACGAGAAGACCTCGCTCCGCGAGATCTCCGAGCGACTGGATGTCACCAAGGCCGCGCTGTACTACCACTTCAAGACCAAGGAAGACATCCTGGTCAGCATCTTCGACGACCTCAACCGTCCGGTCGAGGAGCTGCTGGCCTGGGGCAAGGAGCAGCCGCGCACCCTGGAGACGAAGAAGGAGATCCTCAGCCGCTACAGCGAGGCCCTGACCGCCGCCGCCCCACTGTTCCGCTTCATGCAGGAGAACCAGGCGGCCGTACGGGATCTGAGCATCGGGGTGACCATCAAGGAGCGCGTCGTCGCCCTGGTCGACCTGCTCCAGGAACCCGGCGCCTCGCTGGCCGACCATGTGCGCTGCTCCACCGCGCTCTTCGCGACGCACGCGGGCATGTTCGCCCTCAAGGACCACGAAGGCGACCCCGAGGAGAAGCGCAAGGCCGTCCTCGAAGTCGCCTTCGAACTGGTCACCCGGGCCCACGGCCGGGAGTCCGCGGAGTAGCGGAGCCGTCCCGGCCGTGACCGTCCCGGTCGGATCAGACGCGCACGCCCTTCTTGTGCAGGAAGCCGACCGGGTTGACCGCGGAGCCGTAGTCGGCGGTGTGCCGGATCTCGAAGTGCAGGTGCGGGCCGCTGGAGTTGCCGGTGTTGCCGGAGAGCGCGATCCTCTCGCCCGTCTTCACGGTCTCACCGATCCGCACATCGATCTTCGACAGGTGGGCGTACTGCGAGTACGTGCCGTTGGCGTGCTTGATCACGACGGCGTTGCCGTACGCGGGACCGTCGCCGCCGCCGTTGGGACCGGCCTTCACGACGACGCCGGTGTGCGCGGCCTCGACCTTGGTGCCGACCGGCACGGCGAAGTCCTGGCCGGAGTGCTTGTGCGCCCAGCGGCTGCCGTCGTTGCCGAAGCTCGCGCTCAGCTCGTAGCGGCTCACCGGGGCCTCCCAGCCCTGGGCCTTCTTCAGCGCGGCCTTCTTCGCCGCGGCCGCCTTCTTGGCCACCGCCGCCTTCTTGGCGGCGGCCTTCTCGGCGGCCTTGCCCTGCGCGGCCGCCTGCTGGGCGACCGATTCGGCCGCACCGCTGTTGACCAGGTTCGCGGAATCCGGGGCACCCGCCGAGCCGGCCGCGAACGCAGCGCCCACACCGAGAACCATCGACGTCCCCAGGCCGGCTGCCAGGACGGCTCCACGGACACGGGACAGGGACGGGCGGCGGGAGTGCTGGAACGAAACGCGCTTCGACATAAGCGGAGAACCTCCGGAGATGACTGGACCCGGCGCTCCGGCCGGGCTGGCCATTCCTTGGTAACCCGCACTCCGACCATTGCTCAAACACCCCACCTACGAACAAAAGCCGTATCCGGGGCTCCGGGAATTCACCGCCGCGGGTCGGGGACGAGCCACGCCCGAGTCCGCCGAAACTCTGATTCAGGACAGGTTCAACCCCAGTTCCGAACCGGCCGAAACGGACAGATCCTGGCGATTCGGGCTCCGTCCCCTCCGCCCCCGAAAGCCCCCTCCACCGCAGGGCCGAAGGCCCCCGCAGCGATCACCATCCCCTCTCCTACCACCCCTAGTAGGCCCGGAACGGGCTGTGCGCCTTGTCACCGCCGGTGGGCCCGAAGGCTGTCCGTTTCGGGACCTTCGGCCTGAGCGCTGACTAGGCTGACACGACGACCAGACCGACTCCAGGGGGCATGTCATGGCCGGCGACACCACAGACACCGGCGGCCTGGACGGCATCGAGCTCGCCGATGCCGTCGAGTCGATCCGTAACCAGCTCGTCGAAGCCGCGGGCCGCGCCACCGGTCGCCCCGTGGCCTTCGAGGTCGGCGACATCCAGATGGAGTTCACCCTCGAACTCCGCAAGGAGATCAAGGGCGGCGGCAAGGTCAAGGCCTGGGTGGTCGAGGCGGGCGCCGACGCCTCCCGCTCGACCGGCCGCACCCACAAGGTCGCCTTCACCCTGAAACCGCGCGACGCCACGACCGGCGGGCCCTGGCAGATCGGCCACGGGGACCAGGGCAGCACCGCGCACTTCGGCGGCGGGGCGGCACAGCCGTGAGCACGGCGCCGCGCACGGTCGTCGTCCTCGGCGGCGGATCCACCCAGGGCAGCGGCACCCTGCTCACCGACCGGCTCGTACTGACCTGCGCCCATGTGGTCAGGGGCGGCAGCCGGGCCGGCGTCGCCCATCCCGAGCGGGCGGACCACGCGACGGCGACGGTCGCCTGGATCGACCACGACCTCGACGCCGCCCTCCTGCTGACCGCCGACCCGGTGCTCCCGGTCCCTCCGGTGCGGCTCGGCATCCTCCATGCCGAGCACGCGGTCCCCGGATGCGAGATCACCGGCTTCCCCGACATCCAGCGATACGGCCCCGAGCGGCATCTGGAGGCCGACCAGTACACGGCCACCGCCCTGCCGATGGCCGGACACCTGCGCGGACTGCTGGTCTGCGAACTGGACGGCCCGCCGCCCGCGGGAAGCGACTCGGAGCCCCCGTCACTGCGCGGCATGTCCGGCGGCCCGGTCTTCGCCGGGAACGTCCTCATCGGCATCGCCCGGCAGATCCCCCGGCAGCGCGGCGGCCGGCGCGTGGAGTGCGTACCGATCGCCCCGCTCGTCGCCTCCCGTCCGTTCGAGCTCGTCTACCGGCAGACCGGCACGCCACTGCGCCACGAGCGGGTCCACGGCCGCTTCCCCAAGGACGCGCGGTACGAGGAGGAGTACGCGGCGGCGCTCGGAGCCGCGTACCGCCGTACGAAGATCTTCGGCCTCGACGAGCTGGGCCGGCGCGACTCCGAATGGGATCTGGACACCGCCTACCTGAGCCTGGAGGCCCAGCAGAACGCCGGCACAGCGGCTCCACCACCGCAGCGGATCGACACCCTGCTCCCCGACCGCCCCCGGGTACTGCTGCGCGGAGACGCGGGCGCCGGCAAGACCACGCTGCTGTGGTGGCTCGCCGCACACGCCTCGGCCGGCACGCTGGGACCGCAGCTGGCCCCGCTCAACGGCCTGGTCCCGTTCGTCGTGCCGCTGCGCACCCTGCGCGCCGAGGGCGGCACGTTCCCCGCCCCCGCACAGTTGCCCGACGCGGCGCGGCTGGTGATCGACGCGGCCCCCGAGGGCTGGGTCGGCCGGGTGCTGGAGTCCGGCCGGGCGCTGCTGCTGGTCGACGGGCTGGACGAGGTCCCCCGGGACGATCGCGAGCAGGCCCACGAATGGCTGTCCCGCCTCCTGGCCCGCTACCCGGACATCCGCTGCGTGGCCACGGTGCGCCCGCTGGCCGTCGAGCCGGGCTGGCTGACGTCCCAGGACTTCGAGGAGCTGCGGCTGCTGCCGATGCGGGACGAGGACATCGAGGCCTTCGTCGCCGCCTGGCACCGGGCCGCCCGGCTGGACGACGACGACCACGAGACGCTCGGCGCGCTGGAACGGGACCTGGTCCAGCAGTTCGCCCAGAACCCGGCCCTGCGTGATCTGGCCCGCACACCGCTGCTCTGCGCGGTGATCTGCGCCCTGCACCGCCGCCGCCAGGGCATCCTGCCGGAGACCCGCTGGAGCCTGTACGACTCGGCCCTCACGATGCTCCTCGGCGACCGCGACAGGCAGCGCCGGATCGAGGCCCCCGAGGGCATCACGATGAGCGTGGCGGAGCAGGCTCAGTTCCTCCAGCGGATCGCGATCTGGCTGGTCCGCGGCGGCCAGTCGGAACTGCACCGCTCAGCGGCCCTGCGCCAGCTGGAGCGCGCCCTGCCCGGCATGGAGCGGCTGCGCGGCCAGGGCTCGGCCGAGGAGATCCTGACCCATCTGCTGAACCGCAGCGGAGTCCTCCAGGAGCGCGCCGACGACGTCTACCAGTTCGCCCACCGCACCTTCCAGGACTTCCTCGCCGCGAAGGAGTTCGTCGAGGGCGACCAGCTGAACGAACTGCTGGGCCGAGCGGGCTCCCAGCAGTGGTACGACGTCATCCTGCTGTCGGCCGGCCACTGCGACCGCCGGGACCACCCCGTACTGGTCAACGGCCTGCTCGACTTCACCCCCGGCCCGGCCGACACCGTCACCCGGGACGAGATCGTGGTCCTGGCCGCCCTCTGCGCCCAGCACGCGACCTGGCTGGACGGGACGACACGGGACCGGGTCCGCACGGCCGTCGCCGAGCTCTTCCCGCCGGGGGGCTACGAGGACGTACTGCTGCTGGCCCGCCTCGGCCCGGCCGCTCTGGACCATCTGCCCGACCCGGCCCACATGGCCGACGGGGACGGATCCCGCCTGTTCGTCGACCTGATCAACGAGATCGGCCGGTCCGAAGGCCTGCCGCACGCCCGCCGCTGGGCACTCGCCCACCCGGAACACAGCTACGCGTTCACGAGGCACTGGGACAGGTACCCGGTGCGGGCATACGCCCGGCAGGTCCTTGCCCTCTTCGACCTGACATACGACGATCTACGGATCAACACCCCGGAGAAGCTGGCGGCACTGCGCGACCTGCCGTCCGCCAAGGGCCTGGAGATCTCCGGGGACCTCACCGCCGCCGAACTCCGCTCCGCTCTGCGCGACGGCCCATGGACCGGACTGTCCTTCCGCCAGAACTCCTGTCTGACCGACCTCTCGTTCCTGACGGACTGCGCCACCCAGCTCAAATCCTTGTCGCTGAGCGACTGTCCTGGCGTACGGGACCTCGGCCCGCTCACCGGACTCCCCGCGCTGAAGCATCTCGTGCTGGACATGAGCTGTCTCCCCGGCACCGCACTGGCCGCCACGGCTTCGAGGGAACTGCGCTCCCTGTGGCTCGACCGCCTGACCGTCGAACGGCTTTCGCAGCTGCCCGCCCACCCCGAGCCGAACTCGCTGCACATCGAGCGGGCGGCTTCGCTGGAGATCGACTCGCTCGACGGCTGGACGAACCTGCGCCGGCTGGAACTGGGCACGCGCACCCCGGCCCGGCCGCTGCTCGCCGCTCTCCGGCAGGCTCCGGGGGTGGCCCACCTCACCCTGAACCTGTCGTCCGCGACGGAGTTCGCCGACGAACAGCCCGTGCTCTCCCTCGCCGGTCTGAACCTCTACCTCGAAACCGACGTGCTCGGGTTGGAATGGATCCACCGGATCTTCCCCGCTCTGAGGTCGTTGACGCTCCTTCCGCCCAGACATGTCGACCGCATCGATGTTTCGCCGCTCCGTACGCGATCCGGTTGTGAGGTGAGGGTGGCCGGCTCCACGACGATCGTGGATGGCGCCCCCTCCCCCTGACTCCCTCCACACACCGGAAAAAGGGGCTGCCCCGGACCGTTTCGCACGGTTCCGGGGCAGCCCCTTCTACTTCTGCTCAGGCGCTCGGGGGCGTCCTCACACGTCCTTGGACATGTTCGGGCCCGCGCCGCCTGCCGCCTGCTCGATCGGAGGGACGTCGGGCAGCGCCGACTTCTCCTCGCCGCGGAAGGTGAAGGTCTTCTCCTCACCCTCGCCCTCGGTGCCGACGACCACGATGTGACCGGGGCGCAGCTCACCGAAGAGGATCTTCTCGGAGAGGATGTCCTCGATCTCGCGCTGGATCGTCCGGCGCAGCGGCCGGGCGCCCATCACGGGGTCGTAGCCCTTCTTGGCGAGCAGCGTCTTGGCGTCCGCGCTGAGCTCGATGCCCATGTCGCGGTCCTTCAGCCGCTCGTCCACCTTGGCGATCATCAGGTCGACGATCTGGATGATGTCTTCCTGGCTGAGCTGGTGGAAGACGACCGTGTCGTCGACACGGTTGAGGAACTCGGGCCGGAAGTGCTGCTTGAGCTCCTCGTTGACCTTGTTCTTCATCCGCTCGTAGCCGGTCTTGACGTCGCCCTGGGCGGCGAAGCCCAGGTTGAAGCCCTTGGAGATGTCCCGGGTCCCGAGGTTGGTCGTCATGATGATGACCGTGTTCTTGAAGTCCACGACCCGACCCTGGGAGTCGGTCAGGCGACCGTCCTCCAGAATCTGGAGCAGGGAATTGAAGATATCGGGGTGGGCCTTCTCGACCTCGTCGAAGAGGACGACGGAGAACGGCTTGCGGCGCACCTTCTCGGTGAGCTGGCCGCCCTCTTCGTAACCCACGTAGCCGGGGGGAGAACCGAAGAGGCGGGAAACCGTGTGCTTCTCGCTGAACTCCGACATGTCGAGGGAAATCAGCGCGTCCTCGTCGCCGAAGAGGAATTCGGCGAGCGTCTTGGAGAGCTCCGTCTTACCGACACCGGACGGGCCGGCGAAGATGAACGAGCCACCGGGGCGCTTCGGGTCCTTCAGACCGGCTCGCGTACGGCGGATCGCCTGCGAGAGGGCCTTGATGGCGTCCTTCTGCCCGATGACGCGCTTGTGGAGCTCGTCCTCCATGCGCAGCAGACGGGAGGACTCCTCCTCCGTCAGCTTGAAGACCGGGATGCCGGTGGCGGTGGCCAGGACCTCGGCGATCAGCTCGCCGTCGACCTCGGCCACGACGTCCATGTCGCCGGCCTTCCACTCCTTCTCGCGCTTGGTCTTCGCGGCGAGGAGCTGCTTCTCCTTGTCGCGGAGGGAAGCCGCCTTCTCGAAGTCCTGGGAGTCGATGGCCGACTCCTTGTCGCGGCGGACGCCCGCGATCTTCTCGTCGAACTCGCGGAGGTCCGGCGGCGCGGTCATCCGGCGGATGCGCATCCGGGATCCGGCCTCGTCGATCAGGTCGATCGCCTTGTCCGGCAGGAAGCGGTCCGAGATGTACCGGTCGGCCAGCGTCGCGGCCTGGACCAGCGCCTCGTCCGTGATGGAGACGCGGTGGTGGGCCTCGTAGCGGTCGCGCAGACCCTTGAGGATCTCGATGGTGTGCGGCAGCGAGGGCTCCGCGACCTGGATGGGCTGGAAGCGGCGCTCCAGCGCGGCGTCCTTCTCCAGGTGCTTGCGGTACTCGTCGAGCGTGGTGGCACCGATGGTCTGCAGCTCGCCGCGGGCCAGCATCGGCTTGAGGATGCTGGCGGCGTCGATCGCGCCCTCGGCGGCACCCGCACCCACGAGGGTGTGGAGCTCGTCGATGAACAGGATGATGTCGCCGCGGGTGCGGATCTCCTTGAGGACCTTCTTCAGGCGCTCCTCGAAGTCACCGCGGTAGCGGGAGCCGGCGACCAGCGCGCCGAGGTCCAGGGTGTAGAGGTGCTTGTCCTTGAGGGTCTCGGGCACCTCGCCCTTGACGATGGCCTGCGCCAGGCCCTCGACGACCGCCGTCTTGCCGACGCCGGGCTCGCCGATGAGCACCGGGTTGTTCTTGGTGCGGCGGGACAGCACCTGCATGACCCGCTCGATCTCCTTCTCGCGCCCGATGACCGGGTCGAGCTTGGATTCGCGAGCGGCCTGGGTGAGATTCCGGCCGAACTGGTCGAGCACCAGGGACGTGGAGGGCGTGCCTTCCGCGGGGCCGCCCGCGGTCGCCGCCTCCTTGCTGCCCGAGTACCCGGAGAGCAGCTGGATGACCTGCTGCCGCACCCGGTTCAGGTCGGCGCCGAGCTTCACGAGGACCTGGGCGGCGACGCCCTCGCCCTCGCGGATCAGGCCGAGCAGGATGTGCTCGGTGCCGATGTAGTTGTGGCCGAGCTGGAGGGCCTCACGGAGCGAGAGCTCCAGGACCTTCTTGGCCCGGGGCGTGAAGGGGATGTGCCCGGACGGGGCCTGCTGGCCCTGGCCGATGATCTCCTCCACCTGCTGGCGGACCGCCTCGAGCGAAATCCCGAGGCTCTCCAGGGCCTTAGCGGCGACACCCTCACCCTCGTGGATAAGGCCCAGGAGGATGTGCTCGGTGCCGATGTAGTTGTGGTTGAGCATCCGGGCTTCTTCCTGAGCCAGGACGACAACCCGCCGCGCGCGGTCGGTGAACCTCTCGAACATCGTTAATCGCTCCTCAGAGCGGTCAGGCAGTAAGGGGTCGGTCCCCTCCCTGTCCTTCCGCAGCTTAGTCCCGCAAGCGGGGACCGCTCATTCCAACTGCCGACACCGTCCTTGGCCTCCTGCCCCGAACGCCGACAACTTCTCCAACCCGATGGTGCGAGACGATGTTCCCGCAGGCCAGGCAGATACCCCTTTCGCCAGTACGCCGATGGCGAACGTGAGATGCCCGAACCTGCGTGTCGCCCCTCCCCACTAGGGATGTCTTACCCGCAATTACAGACAGTCCATGCGGCGCGCGCCGGTTCCCTCCGCTACGGGCGAACACATTCGCGCTCCCGAATGCGTCCCTACGCCCCCATCCCGGACACATGACGCATCCGATCGCGGACTCTGCGTAACCCCTGGGGTCTCCGGGCCGTTCTTCCGGCATGGCCATCACCGTCCCGCCTCCCGTGCCGTCGGTCACCGGTGCGTACAAGAGCGGCGACTGTGCCAGGTGGGCACAGTGGTACGAACGCGAGCTCGGCTGGGCGACGGCGGGCACCGCGCCGGTGCGCCTGCTGACCGGAGTGCGGTTCGACGTGCTCCAGGTCCCCGCGGCCGCCGGTCACGCGGCGCTGCGGCGGCTGGACCGCACCGGACCCGTGGCGCTCTCGGGTGCGCGGATGAGCCTGCTGGTCGCGGCGGGGAGCGCCGAAGAGCTGCCTGGGCTGCTCGACTGGCTGGAGTGGGGAGGCGTCGCCCTCTCCCTGACCGCCATCGGCGCGGGCGGCCGGATCACCGCGCCGGTGCCACCCGGACGGATGGCGGGCCGACCGGGGGCCGCCGCATGGCTGCGGCCCCCCGGGCCACGACACGAGGAAGGGTCGGAACTCCCGGCCCTCGCCGGCCTCGGGAGCAGGGGTGGGGATGCTCCCGATCTCGTACGGCTGGTGGACGCGGTGGCGACGGAATGCCACCGGGCCCGGTTGATGCGTGCCCGAACGGGGCTGTCGGCGGACGGTCCGACAGCTCAGCCGTTGGCCTTCTCGTAAGCTTCGCGGATCTCCGCGGGAACACGGCCGCGGTCATTCACATTGTGGCCGTTCTCGCGGGCCCACTTACGGATCTCGGCAGTGTCCTTGTTGCCACCCGTAACGGCGCGGCCCTTGCCGCGGCCGGACGCCGCACGGCCACCCGTACGCCGGCCACCCTTGGTGTACGGCTCAAGAAGACCACGGAGCTTGTCCGCGTTGCTCGTCGTGAGGTCAATCTCGTACGTCTTGCCATCGAGAGCGAACGTGACCGTCTCGTCCGCCTCGCCGCCGTCGAGGTCATCGACAAGAAGGACCTGAACCTTCTGTGCCACTGGATTCCCTTTCATCGAAAATGCAGTACGCGGAAAGGAAACCGCTTTTCCCCGGAAAACACAAACCCCCGGGAGAGGTTCAGGATCACGGGAAGACGGGAAACATGCGCGATTCGGACATAGGGTTCCGACATCTTGTGGCGGCCGCAGATGGCGGTCACAGATGCAGAAGCATCCGGCTGTTGCCCAAGGTGTTCGGCTTCACTCGTTCGAGACCCAGGAACTCCGCTACACCCTCGTCATAGGAACGCAGCAGCTCACTGTAGACATCTCCGTCGACCGGCGTCTCTCCGATCTCCACGAAGCCGTGCTTCGCGAAGAAGTCCACTTCGAAGGTGAGACAGAAAACCCGCCGCACACCCAGCCAGCGTGCAGTCTGCAGCAACTTGTCCAGCACTTGATGGCCGACTCCGGCACCCCTGATGCTGTGGTCGACGGCGAGAGTACGCACTTCGGCGAGGTCTTCCCACATCACGTGCAGCGCGCCGCAGCCGATGACCCGGGCGTCCTCGTCGCGTTCCGCGATCCAGAACTCCTGGATGTCCTCGTAAAGCGTCACGGTCGCTTTGTCGAGCAGGATGCCTTCACGTACGTACCCGTCGAGGAGACGGCGGACCGACGCCACATCGCTGGTCCTGGCACGTCGGACTGTGATGGCCGTGTTTATGGCCGGGGGTTCGGTACGGGAATCGGCGTACGGAAGCTCTGAGGACATACCCCGACGCTATCGCCCGGCCTCCGGGGCCGCCCCATCGGCCGGATCTCCGGCCGGTTCACCGGTGACCGCATCGGCCGGTTCGCCGACGGGTTCGCCGACGGGTTCGCCGGGCGGGGGCCCGGGGGTTCCGGACAGGTCGGGCTGGACGATCCGCATGGCGTCCCGGAGGGCCTCGCGCTGCTCGGCGGACATCATGCCGAAGAAGGCGACAAGTGCGGCCGCGGGGTTGTCACTGCGCGACCATGCTTCGTTCATCAGTGCGGCCGAGTAGGCGGCGCGGGTGGAGACCGCCGTATATCTATATGCGCGGCCGTCGACTTCCCTGCGTACCCAGCCCTTCTGATGGAGATTGTCCATTACCGTCATGACGGTCGTGTAGGCGATGGAGCGTTCCTGCTGAAGGTCCTCAAGGACTTCCCGCACGGTGACCGGACGGTTCCATTGCCAGATCCGTGTCATCACGGCGTCTTCCAGATCTCCCAATTGACGGGGCACAATGTCACTTTAGTGCCAGATGTCTGGAATGACTGGTTATTCGTGCGGCAAAGCGGCAAAGCGGCAAAAGGGCGCACGGCTCGGGATGAGCCGTGCGCCCTTCGCGTGCTGCGGGACGGCGGGGTCAGGCGCCGTCGGTCCGCGGGGCCTGCTGGACCGACTCGGCGCGGCCGATCGCCAGGTCCACGGCCGCGTCCTCCTTGGCCTTGTTGGGACCGCCCTGGCTCTTGACGATCGTCACGACGAGGCCGATGAAGAAGGCAGCCATCACCACGGGGGGCACGAGCGCGGATACGTAGTCCATGCCGTCCAGAGTAGCGAGGCCGGTACGGACTTCCACGCCGCCCCTCCACCGGGACCTTTCCGGCGGATCGGGGCCGGACGGGCCCCAGGTCTTTCGTCCGGATCCCGCGAGCCCGGCGTGGTCCTGACGAGAGGCCCTAACCCGCGGCGCGCTGCTGCTGCGGCGGCGGGACCGGGCGGCGGCGCGGCGGGAAGACCTCCGAGGGCTTCGGCGCCGGACGACCGGGCACCCGGCCGGGCCGGGCGGGCTCCGCCGGGACCTTGGGCCGTTCGGGTTCGGCTTCGGCGGCCCGGCCGCCGGGCAGGGCGAGGAGCCGGCTGCGCGGCGCGGGGGCCTTCGCCGATACGGCCCGTCCGGCGAGGCGGGCCTGCACCGACCGTTCCGCGAGCACCTGACAGCGCTCCAGGAGCGCCGCGGCCGGCGGCCTGTGGCGCAGGGCGCGCAGCGCGGCGAGGTCGTCGGGGCCGGGGTCGTATCCGCCCGCCAGGGCGTCCTGGAGCAGCTCCAGATAGCCGCTGACGGAGCCGGGGAGGGCGTTGCGGTAGCGGACGAGATCGGCGAGGAGGAACGTGCGCAGCCGTCCCGCCTCGCCGACCGCCTCGTCCACGGCGTCGGCCAGCCGCAGACAGTCCTGGACGTCCTCGTCCGGCAGGGGCATGGGGTGAAGGGCGATGGCGAGAGCACGTCGGAGCACCCGCAGCTCGTCCGCGCTGAACGCCATGCCGCCGCGTGATCCGTAAGGCGTGGGCATGACGCGACAATACGTGCTAAATGGACAAAATCGGCTTAACTGGCCGTCGGCGGCGCGGCGGCGTGCCCGCTCCCCCGTGGGCCGTTCCCGCAGGTACACCGCCTGTCCGCTACATCCGGGACACGTTCCGCTCGTAGACCAGGCGCAGGCCGATGAGGGTGAGCCAGGGCTCGTGCTCGTCGATGACGGAGGACTCGCCCAACACCATCGGCGCAAGGCCGCCCGTCGCGATGACGGTGACGTCGTCGGGGTCCGCCGCCAGCTCCTTCTTCATCCGCGCGACGACGCCGTCGACCTGGCCGGCGAAGCCGTAGATGATGCCCGACTGCATCGCCTCGACCGTGTTCTTGCCGATCACGCTGCGCGGCCGGGCCAGCTCGATCTTGCGGAGCTGGGCGCCCTTGACGCCGAGTGCCTCGACCGAGATCTCGATGCCGGGGGCGATGACACCGCCGGTGTACTCGCCCCGGGCGGAGACCGCGTCGAAGGTGGTGGCCGTGCCGAAGTCGACGACGATCGCCGGACCGCCGTAGAGCTCGGCGGCGGCGGCCGCGTTGATGATGCGGTCCGTGCCGACCTCCTTCGGGTTGTCCATCAGGATCGGCACCCCGGTCTTGATGCCCGGCTCGACGAGCACGGCGGGGACGTCGCCGTAGTAGCGGCGGGTCACCTCGCGCAGCTCGTGCAGGACGGCCGGGACCGTGGAGCAGATCGCGATGCCCTCGATGCCGTCGCCCAGCTCCATGCCGAGCAGCGGGTGCATGCCCATCAGGCCCTGGAGCAGCACGGCGAGCTCGTCGGCGGTGCGGCGGGCGTCGGTGGAGATCCGCCAGTGCTCGACGATCTCCTCGCCGTCGAACAGGCCGAGGACGGTGTGCGTGTTGCCGACGTCGATGGTGAGCAGCATCAGACGTCGGCCCCGTCGGTGTCGCGGAAGTCCAGGCCGATGTCGAGGATCGGCGAGGAGTGGGTGAGCGCGCCGACGGCCAGGTAGTCGACGCCCGCCTCGGCGTAGGCGCGCGCGGTGTCGAGGGAGAGCCGGCCGGAGGACTCCAGGACCGCGCGGCCGCCGGTCAGGGCGACCGCCTCGGCCGTCTGCAGCGGGGTGAAGTTGTCCAGCAGGATCAGGTCGGCGCCCGCGTCGAGCACCTCGCGGACCTGCTGGAGGGTGTCGACCTCGACCTCGATCGGTACGTCCGGGAACTCGTCCCGGACCCGCTTGAAGGCCTCGGCGACGCCGCCCGCCGCGATGACGTGGTTGTCCTTGACCAGTGCCGCGTCCGACAGCGACATCCGGTGGTTGACGCCGCCGCCGCAGCGCACCGCGTACTTCTCCATGGCGCGCAGGCCCGGGGTGGTCTTGCGGGTGTCGCGGACCTTGGCCTTCGTGCCTTCGAGGACATCGGCCCAGGCGCGGGTGGCGGTCGCGATGCCGGAGAGCCTGCACAGCAGGTTGAGCGCGCTGCGCTCGCCGGTGAGCAGGTCACGGGTGCGGGTGGTGACGGTCAGCAGCTTCTGGCCGGGGGCGACGCGGTCGCCGTCCTCGACATGCCGCTCGACCGCGAACTCCTCGGTGCAGACGATGGACAGGACGGCCTCGGCGATGCGCAGACCGGCCACGACGCCCGCCTCGCGGGCGGTGAAGTCGCCGGTGGCCACGGCGTCCTCGGAGACGGTCGCGACGGTGGTGACGTCCACCCCGCCGTCCAGGTCCTCCTCGATCGCGACGTGCGCGACATCCTCGACCTGGACCGGGTCCAGGCCCGCGTCGGCGAGGAGCTGGGCGAGGGCGGGGTCGAGGCCGCACTCCAGCGGGTCGAGCTCGTAGAGCTCGTCCCCGCCGCAGCCGCAGCCGTCCCCGCAGCCGCCCGCGGACGGTGCTGGCGCGCCGATCCGGACCAGCGGTACGTCCACGGGTGTGGGGCGCGGATTCTCTTCGGGCGTGCTCACGGTTACGGCTCCTCGGTGACGTCGGCGGGGTGAGTGGGGGGTGCTGCTGCGCAGTCTGGTGCCTGCGTCGGGCGTACGGGCCCGAATGCCTGGGTCTCCGTCCGACGGAGGACCGGGCGGCGCTCCGGGGTGAGCCGCACGACGAGGTGACGCCGCCAGTTCTCGTCGTCGCGCTCGGGCCGGTCCTCGCGCCAGTGGCAGCCGCGGGTCTCCTCGCGCTGCCGGGCGGCGGCGACCAGGACGCGCGAGACGAGCAGCAGGTTGGTGGCCTCCCACGCCTCGACGCCGGGCACCGCGACCTTGGGCTCGTCCGCCTCCACGGCCAGCGCGGCGCTGGTGTGGAGGGCCTCCAGCTCGTCGGCGGCGACGGCCAGGCTCCCGGCGGAGCGCAGAACCCCGGCGCCCCGGGTCATGATGCGCTGGATCGTGGACCGGGCCTCCGGGGCGAGCAGCGGGGAGGGCGCGTGGTCGTCGCCGGTCTCCGCGGCGCCCGCGCGGGGCCGGTCCTCGACGATGTCCGCCGCGATGCGCTCGGCGAAGACGAGGCCCTCCAGGAGGGAGTTGGACGCCAGCCGGTTCGCGCCGTGCACACCGGTGCAGGCGACCTCGCCGCAGGCGTACAGACCCGGCACCGTGGTGCGTCCCCGCAGGTCGGTGCGGATGCCGCCGGAGGCGTAGTGCGCGGCGGGGGCGACGGGAATCGGTTCGGTGACCGGGTCGATGCCGTGGGCGCGGCAGGCCGCCAGGATCGTGGGGAAGCGCTGCTCCCACATCTCGGCGCCGAAGTGGCGGGCGTCGAGGTACATGTGCTCGGTGCCGAGCAGCTCCATCCGGCGGGTGATGGCCTTGGCGACGATGTCGCGCGGGGCCAGCTCCGCCAGCTCGTGCTGCCCGAGCATGAAGCGCGTACCGGACGCGTCGACGAGATGGGCGCCCTCGCCCCGCACCGCTTCCGAGACCAGCGGCTGCTGGCCCTCGGAGTCGGCGCCGAGGAAGAGGACCGTCGGGTGGAACTGGACGAACTCCAGGTCGGAGACCTCCGCGCCGGCCCGCAGCGCCAGCGCCACGCCGTCGCCGGTGGAGACCGCCGGGTTGGTGGTGGCGGAGAAGACCTGGCCCATGCCGCCGGTGGCGAGGACCACCGCGGGGGCGTGCACGGCGCCGACGCCGTCGTGCTGGCCCTCGCCCATGACGTGCAGCGTGACGCCCGCGGTATGCCCTTCGGCGTCGGTGAGGAGGTCCAGTACGAGCGCGTTCTCCACGGTGTGCAGGGCGGCCTCGCGGACCGCCTCGACCAGGGCGCGGGAGATCTCGGCGCCCGTGGCGTCGCCGCCCGCGTGGGCGATGCGGCGGCGGTGGTGGCCGCCCTCGCGGGTCAGCGCGATGTCGCCGCCGGCCGTGGTGTCGAAGTGGGCGCCGGTCCCGATCAGCCGGCGCACCGCGTCCGGGCCCTCGGTGACCAGCATCCGCACCGCCGCCTCGTCGCACAGACCGGCGCCCGCGACCAGGGTGTCGTCGAGGTGCTGCTCGGGGGTGTCGCCCTCGCCGAGCGCGGCCGCGATTCCGCCCTGCGCCCAGCGCGTGGAGCCGTCGTCCAGGCGGGCCTTGGTGACGACGACGGTGGCGAGGCCCGCGGCGGCGCAGCGCAGTGCGGTGGTGAGACCGGCCACGCCGGAGCCGACCACCACGACGTCGGCGTCGATGGACCAGCCGGGGGCGGGGGCGGTCAGCCGTATTCCGGTCACGTGTTGGCTCCGAAGGTCAGCGGGATGTTGTCGATGAGGCGGGTCCTGCCGACCCGTGCGGCTACGGCGAGGACCGCCTCGCCGGTGGTGCGGTCGTCGGGGATCTCGGTGAAGTCGGCCGGGTCCACCAGCGCCAGGTAGTCCAGGGCGAGCGGGGGCTGTGCGGCCGCCGCGTCGTCGAGGATCAGGAGCGCGGCCGCCCGTACCGCCGAGGGGCCGTCGACCGGGCGGGCCAGGGCCACCGCCTGGGTGTCGGCGGCGGCGCGGGCCTCGCCGAGCGCGGTGAGCGCGGCGGCCCGGCCGGTGGTGGCCGAGGTGGTCCGGGCGCGGGCGTGCAGGGCCTGCTGGGCGGCGAGCCGGTCGCGGGCGGCGAACAGGGCCCGGGACAGGGCGAGGGCGGTGTGCCGTTCCTCCGCGTCCAGGAAACGGTTGCGGCTGGAGAGCGCGAGGCCGTCCGGCTCGCGGACCGTCTCCACGCCGACGATCTCCACGGGGAAGTTCAGATCGCGCACCATCCGGCGGATCAGCGCCAGCTGCTGGGCGTCCTTCTGTCCGAAGAACGCGGCGTCGGGGCGGGTCAGGTGGAGGAGCTTGGCGACGACGGTGAGCATGCCGTCGAAGTGTCCGGGGCGCGAGGCGCCTTCGAGCCGCTCGCCCATCGGGCCCGCCGAGATCCGGACCTGCGGCTCGCCGCCGGGGTAAACCTCGTCGACGGACGGCGCGAAGACCGCGTCCGCCCCGGCGGCGCCCGCCACGGCGAGATCGGCGTCGAGCGTGCGGGGGTAGCGGTCCAGGTCTGCGGCCTCGCCGAACTGGAGCGGGTTGACGAACACGGTCACGACCACCTGGCCGTCGGGGCCCGCCGCCGCGCGGGCGGCGCGGATCAGGGTGGCATGGCCCTCGTGCAGCGCGCCCATGGTCATGACGACGGCCCGCGGCCCCTCGAAGGGGGCGAACGCGGCGAGCTCGGCCGCGGTACGGAGCAGGGGGGCCGCGGGCCCGTGCGGCGCGGCGGGGCGGGGGGTGCCGGTCGTGTCGGTCATCGGGGCTCCTGTGATCCGGTGCCCGTGCCGTCGGCCAGGACCCCGAGCAGGTCCTCGGCCAGCTCCGGCTTGAGCATGCCGTGGGCGAGGGCCCGGTCGGCGGTGGCGCGGGCCATCGCGACGTATCCGGCCACGGTCTGCGGGGCGTGCCTGCGCAGCTCGCCGATGTGCGCGGCGACCGTACCGGCGTCGCCGCGGGCCACGGGGCCGGTCAGCGCGGCGTCACCGGAGCGCAGGGCGTTGTCGAGCGCGGCGCCGAGCAGCGGGCCGAGCATCCGGTCGGGGGCGGTGACTCCGGCCGCGCGCAGCAGCTCCATCGACTGGGCGACCAGGGTGACCAGGTGGTTCGCGCCGAGGGCGAGGGCCGCGTGGTAGAGCGGACGGGACTCCTCCGCGATCCATTCGGGCTCGCCGCCCATCTCGATGACCAGTGCCTCGGCCGCGAGCCGCAGCTCCTCGGGGGCGGTCACGCCGAAGGAGCAGCCGGCCAGCCGCTGGACGTCGACGGAGGTGCCGGTGAACGTCATCGCGGGGTGCAGGGCGAGCGGCAGGGCGCCGGCCCGCAGCGCCGGGTCCAGGACGCCGGTCCCGTACCGCCCCGAGGTGTGGACGATCAGCTGTCCCGGCCGCACCGCGCCGGTCTCGGCGAGGCCTTCGACCAGGCCGGGCAGGGCGTCGTCGGGGACGGTCAGCAGCACCAGCTCGGCGCGCGCGAGGACCTCGGCGGGCGGCACCAGCGGTACGTCGGGCAGCAGGGCGGCCGCCCTGCGCACGGACGCGTCGGAGACGCCCGACACGGCGACCGGCCGGTGCCCGGCGAGCTGCAGGGAGGCGGCGAGAGCGGGGCCGACGCGGCCCGCGCCCACGACGCCGACCGTGAGGCGGGCGGGGCGGTCCCTCGCGTCGAGGGGGTCATGGGGGGCATTTGCATTCACGCGGCGGTGGCCTTCCGTTCCAGTCCGCAGGGGGTACCGGACGACTTCTCTGCATGCTACGCCAGCGTTTCGTCCGGGATCCGGGCCGTCCACAGCCTGTGGGAAAGTCCGGGCGGAGGCGCGGCCCGGAGCCGGGAGCGCCCGGAAAATCGGGTGGGCCCTTGCTGCGGGCTGCGTGATGATCGTCCCATGACAGACACAGCAGACACGGGCGGGCAGCCACGGCCAAAGGCGCAGGAGGACGTGCGGGAGGAGGCCCGGGAGGACGCGCAGCGGTCGCGCAGGACCAAGGCCTGGGCCGCGGCCGAACGGGTCCTGATCCGCCCGGCCATGAACCTCTCGCTCGGTGAGCGGCTGGCCGCGCTGACGGCCGGGGCCGGGGCCGTCACCGATCTCGACCGCCCCGCGGACATCTACGGCGACGGCGTCGTCGCCGAGCTGGAGGAGCGGATCGCGGGCCTGCTGGGCACGGAGGCCGCGGCGTTCTTCCCGACCGGGACGATGGCCCAGCAGGTCGCGCTGCGGTGCTGGGCCGGCCGGACCGGCAACCCGGCCGTGGCGCTGCATCCCCTCGCCCACCCCGAGGTGCACGAGCGCGGCGCGCTGGGGGCGGTGAGCGGGCTGCGTACGGTCCATCCGACGCACGAGCCCCGGCTGCCCACGGCCCAGGAGATCCGCGACTTCGACGAGCCCTTCGGCACGCTGATGCTGGAGCTGCCGTTGCGCGACGCCGGTTTCGTCCTGCCGGCGTGGGAGGAGCTGGAGGACGTGGTGGCGGCCGCGCGGGAACGCGATGCGGTGGTGCACATCGACGGCGCACGGCTGTGGGAGTGCGCTCCCCACTTCGGGCGGGAGCTGCCGGAGATCGCGGCGCTCGCGGACAGCGTGTACGTGTCGTTCTACAAGACCCTCGGCGGAATCTCCGGAGCCGCGCTGGCCGGTCCCGCCTCGCTGATCGAGGAGGCCCGCACCTGGCGCCACCGGTACGGCGGGCAGCTCTTCCAGCAGTTCCCCGCGGCGCTGGCCGCCCTGATCGGCCTCGACCGGGAGCTGCCGCGGCTGGCGGCGTACGTGGCGCAGGCGAAGGTGGTGGCGGGGGCGCTGGCCGAGGGCTTCCCGGCGGCCGGCGCCCCGTGGTCCCGGGTGCATCCGGAGCCGCCGCACACGCACCAGTTCCAGGTGTGGCTGCCCTACGGGGCGGACGTCCTGACGGAGGCGGCGGTGCGACAGGCGGAGGAGACGGGCGTGTCCCTCTTCCGCAAGTGGTACCCCGCGGCCGCCGGGCCGCCCGGACTGTCGTTCACCGAGGTGACGGTGGGGCGGGAGGGGCTGGAGTGGACCGCCGAGGATGTACGGAACGCCGTACGGGAGTTCGTGGAGCGGCTGGCCTAGGGTCTTTCGTCCGGATCAGCCCGGCATGATCCGGACGAAAGACCCTGGAGGGATCCTGCCGGGCCGACGGGGGAATGGCCGGCGGTTCCGCAACCGCCGGTCCCGCGGCTCCGGGCGATCAGGGAACGCAGGGCCGCCCGCCAGCGGCCGCGCGCCGGGCGGCCCGCGATCACCGCGTCGAAGCGGGCCCGGTCACGCGCCTCGCGCACCACGGCCCAGTCGTGCCGGCCCGGCAGCGGCGGCGGCAGCTCACCCCGCTGGGCCGCGCGCCAGCTGTCGATCATGTGCTGCTGAAGGGCGTCCATGGCCACAGCGTGGGCCGGTCCCGGGCCGCCCGGCCCTCCGATTGACGACCCCCGTCAAATGGCGCGATGCCCTCCGCGGCCACCCCGCACTATGGAGGGGTGAGCGTGCACATCGACATCGCCGGGCTGACGCCCGACCGCATCGTCTTCGAGACCTCCCCCCTCGCCGAGCTGGGGCTGGCCCTGCATGCCCTCTCCGAGCCGGGGCACCACCCGGGCCTGCACGGCTGGGCGACGGCGACCTCCAGCGCCCTGGACCCGGATCTCGCCGACCGGCTGCACGAGGCCGACTTCCTGTGGCGCCACACGTTCTCGGACGTCTTCATGCCGTTCGCCGGGATCCGTGGCGGCGACGGCCGGACGGGCGCCAACCTCGCCGAGGACCTCGACATCCTCGACCGGCTGGACGACGAGCGGTTCGTCGCCGCCGCCCTGGAGTTCACCTGCACCAGCCTGTACGGGCAGGGCGCGCCCTCCCCGCTCAACGACCCGACGACGCGCGCCCGCGCCCTGGAGATGGCGGCGGCGCGCGGCCCCCGGCAGGTGGAGTTCGCCCAGCAGCTGCTGGCGGACCCCGCCCCGATGCGGGCCTGGGTGCGGCGGCTCTTCGAGGACTGCGACCGGGCGTTCTTCGCGGACACCTGGTGCCGGGTGCGGGTCCAGCTGGTCGCCGACGCCCGGCACAAGACCGACCTGCTGCGGCGCAAGGGGATCGGCGAGGCGATGGGCGCGGTCTCCACGGCGCTGACCGTCGACGAGGCCGTCACCCGGATCAGCGCCGACAAGCTCAGCGAGGGCCGCACCAGCGCCGTCGGCCCCGGGCTCACCCTCATCCCGTCCACCTTCGGCTGGCCGCACCTCAATCTGCTGCACGCCCCGGGCTGGCGCCCGGTGATCCACTACCCGGTGCACCAGCCCGAGCTGCCCTCCCCCGCCTCCGTGGAACTGCTCCAGCTGCGGATGGAGGCACTGGCCCACCCGATGAGGATGCGGCTCTGCCGCCACCTCGCCCGCTCCCCGCACACGACCGGCCAGCTCGCCGACACGCACGGCATCACGGCCCCCGAGGTCTCCCGGCACCTCTCGGTGCTGAAGAAGGCGGGCCTGGTCACCACCCGGCGGCGCGGCCGGTACGTGCTGCACCAGCTGGACCTGACCTCGGTGGCGCGGCTCGGCAGCGACTTCCTGGAAGGCATCCTGCGCTGAGCGGAAGGCGCCCCGGGCCCCGGGAACGGCCCGTCGGCCGGACCGTCCCGCCGGTCAGACCGCCCCGCCGCCACCGGCCCGGACCAGCCCCGTCTCGTACGCGAGGACCACGACCTGCACCCGGTCGCGCAGGTTCAGCTTGGTGAGGATGCGGCCCACATGCGTCTTCACCGTCGCCTCGGAGAGCACCAGGCGCGCCGCGATCTCGCCGTTCGACATGCCCTGGGCGACCAGCAGCATCACCTCGCGCTCGCGTTCGGTGAGCTTGGCGATGTCCTTGTGCTGCGGCTCCTGGGTGCCGCTCGGCAGCATCGGCGAGAAGCGGTCGAGCAGCCTGCGGGTGGTGGACGGGGCGACGACGGCGTCACCGCTGTGCACGGAGCGGATCGCGGCCAGCAGCTCGGCGGGCGGCACGTCCTTGAGCATGAAGCCGCTGGCCCCGGCCTTCAGCCCGGAGAAGGCGTACTCGTCGAGGTCGAACGTGGTCAGGATGAGCACCTTGGGCGCGTCCGGCTGCGCGCAGATGCGCCGGGTGGCCTCGACACCGTCCAGCCTCGGCATCCGCACGTCCATCAGCACCACATCGACGGCGGTGGCGCGAAGGTTCTCGATCGCCTCCGCGCCGTCGCCGGCCTCGGCCACGACCTCCATGTCCGGCTGGGCGGCGAGCACCATCCGGAATCCGGTGCGCAGCAGCACCTGGTCGTCGACGAGCATCACGCGGATCGCCATGAGGGGTCCTGTCTCCTGTCTGATGGGGCGTCGGCTCCGACGCCTAGTGGGCCGGCTTGAGCGGCAGCAGCGCGCTGATCCGGAAGCCACCGCCGGGCCGCGGCCCGGCGTCCAGCGTGCCGCCGACCATGCCGACCCGCTCGCGCATACCGATCATCCCGTGGCCCGCGCCGTCGGCGCCGCCGTCCTCGTACAGTTCGTGCGCCGCGCCCCGCCCGTCGTCCTCGACCAGCAGCCCGAGCCCGTCGTCGAAGTAGACCAGACGCACGCTGGCCCCCGCGTCCGGGCCGCCGTGCTTGCGGGTGTTGGTCAGGGCCTCCTGCACGATGCGGTACGCGGTCAGCTCGACCCCGCTGGGCAGCGGGCGCGGGGTTCCCTCGATCTTGAAGTCGACGGCCAGGCCGGTCTGCCTGACCTGTTCGATCAGATCCTCGATCTGGTCCACATCGGGCTGCGGGACGTACTCCCCGCTCTCCTGCGCGTCGCCCGTCCGCAGCACCCCCAGCAGCCGCCGCATCTCGGCCAGGGCCTGCCTGCCGGTGCTGGAGATGGTCTCCAGGGCCTGCTTGGCCTGGTCGGGGGCCGCGTCCATCACGTACGCCGCGCCGTCCGCCTGCACCACCATCACCGACACGTTGTGCGCGACGACGTCGTGGAGTTCGCGGGCGATACGGGCGCGTTCGGCCGCCACCGCCACCTTCGACTGCGCCTCGCGCTCCCGCTCCAGCCGGGCGGCGCGCTCCTCCAGCTGACTGAAGTAGGCGCGCCTGGTCCGCATCGAGTCGCCGAGCACCCAGGCGAGCACGAACGGAACGGTCAGCACGACGACGATGAAGACTTCCTCGGCCCAGCCGGTCCGCGGCCCCTCGCCCGGCCAGCGCAGCTTGGACAGCGACGCCGCGCCCAGGCTGCAGACCAGCGCGAGCCGGGACGCCCAGCGCTCCCCGACGGTGGCCACGGTGAAGACGATCACCAGCATCGCGAAGTTCATGACACCGGGCCCCACCCCGGTGACCAGCTGCGCCACCCCCATCGCGATGGCGAGCAGCAGCATCTTCTCCGGCGCGCGCCGGCGCAGGGCGACCACCGCGCAGAGGCCGAGGATGATCGGGACGGAGGCGATGCGCTCCCTCGTGCTTCCCCCCATACCCACCGTGGACAGGCCGGAGAGCCCGAGGAGGACGACGGCCCAGAAGGTGTCGACGCCCGTCGGGTGTCTGCGGAGGAAGTCGTAGAGGCGCTGCACGTGACCCAGCGTAGGGACAGGCGAGGGGCGCCCGGGTCAGCCGAAGGGCCGATCCGGCTCCGGAGACCGTACTCCCCAAGGTGGAGACTTGGGCACGTGATGGACGAGTGGCGTGGGTGGCAGGAGGCGGCGGAGACCGCTTTGTACGGGGACGGGGGGTTCTACCGGAGCCCCGAAGGGCCGGCGGGCCACTTCCGTACCTCTGTCCACGCCTCCCCGCTGTTCGCCTCCGCCGTCGCCCGGCTGCTGGTCGGGACGGCACGGGAGCTGGGCACCGGCTCGGTCGACCTGGTCGACCTGGGCGCCGGGCGGGGCGAGCTGCTGACGGGGGTGCTGGCGGCGCTGCCGTCCGCCGGCGGTCCGGCCGTACGGGCGTACGCCGTGGAGCTGGCCGGACGTCCGCCCGGGCTGGATCCCCGGATCGAGTGGTGCGCCGAACCGCCGCAGGGGACCCGCGGCCTGCTGTTCGCCAACGAGTGGCTGGACAACGTCCCGACCGAGATCGCCGAGACCGACGCGGACGGTGTCGCCCGCTACGTCCTGGTCCGGCCCGGGGACGGTACGGAACGGCTCGGCGAGCCGGTGGCCGGGGCGGACGCCGAGTGGCTGCGCCGCTGGTGGCCGTCGGCCGGACCGGGCAGCCGTGCGGAGATCGGCCGCCCCCGCGACGAGGCCTGGGCGCGGGCGGTGGCCACGCTGGCCGAGGGGCTCGCGGTGGCGGTGGACTACGCCCATGCGCGCGAGGCACGGCCCCCCTTCGGCACCCTGACCGGCTTCCGGGCCGGCCGCGAGGTCCGGCCGGTGCCGGACGGCAGCTGCGACCTCACCTCGCACGTGGCGCTGGACGCGTGTGCGGCGGCCGGGTCCGGTGGCGGTGCGCCGCCCGAGCTCCTGAGCCAGCGCGAGGCGCTGCGCCGCCTCGGCGTCGGCGGCGAACGCCCACCCCTGGCGCTGGCGTCGGCCGACCCGGCCGGTTACGTACGGGCGCTCGCCTCGGCGGGCGAGGCGGCGGAGCTGACGGCCCGGGGCGGTCTCGGCGATTTCGGCTGGCTGATGCAGCGCAGGGGCTGAGAACGGGCGCCCTGGGCTCGGAGCCCCGGCCCGGCCGCGCGATACTGGCCGCATGACGGAGACGACGGTCGGCATCGGCGGCGCGGCGGAGAGCACCGACATGGTGCTCAACATCGGCCCGCAGCACCCCTCCACCCACGGCGTGCTCCGACTGCGCATCGTCCTGGACGGCGAGCGCATCCAGCACGCCGAGCCGGTCATCGGCTACATGCACCGGGGTGCCGAGAAGCTGTTCGAGGCCCGCGACTACCGGCAGATCGTGATGCTCGCCAACCGCCACGACTGGCTCTCGGCGTTCTCCAACGAGCTGGGCGTCGTGATGGCCGTGGAGCGCATGCTCGGCATGGAGGTCCCGGAGCGCGCGGTCTGGACCCGCACCCTGCTCGCCGAGCTGAACCGGGTCCTCAACCATCTGATGTTCCTCGGCTCGTACCCGCTCGAACTCGGCGGGATCACCCCGGTGTTCTACGCCTTCCGCGAGCGCGAGGAGCTCCAGACGGTGATGGAGGAGGTCTCCGGCGGCCGGATGCACTACATGTTCAACCGCGTCGGCGGCCTCAAGGAGGACCTCCCGGCCGGATGGCTCGGCCGCGCCCGGGACGCCGTCGCCTCGGTCCGGTCCCGGATGGACGTCTACGACGACCTGGTGCTCGGCAACGAGATCTTCCGGGGCCGGACACGCGGTGTCGGCGTGCTGTCCGCCGGGACGGTGCACGGCTACGGGGTCTCAGGACCGATCGCCCGCGCCTCGGGGGTCGATTTCGACCTGCGGCGCGACGAGCCGTATCTCGCGTACGGGGAGCTCCAGGACACCCTGAAGGTGGTCACCCGCACCGAGGGCGACTGCCTGGCCCGCTTCGAGTGCCTGCTGGAGCAGACGCACAACGCCCTGGACCTCGCGGACGCCTGCCTGGACCGGATGGCCGCCCTGGCCCCCGGCCCGATCAACCAGCGGCTGCCCAAGGTGCTGAAGGCCCCCGAGGGCCACACCTACGCCTGGACCGAGAACCCGCTCGGCGTCAACGGCTACTACCTGGTGTCCAAGGGCGAGAAGACCCCGTACCGGCTGAAGCTCCGCTCCGCCTCGTACAACAACATCCAGGCGCTCACCGAACTGCTGCCGGGCACACTGGTCGCCGACATGGTGGCGATCCTGGGCTCGCTCTTCTTCGTCGTCGGCGACATCGACAAGTAGCGGCCGCCCCGGAGCCGGGGCGGCCGCCTGTTCTACGAGATCGCGCTGCTTTTACGAGATCGCGCTGCGCAGCTCCACCACGTCCAGCTGCTCGGTCTCGTCGTGCGCGGTCAGGTCGATGACCTCGCCCACGACGCGCTCCGGGGCCGTGCCCGTACGGTGCGCGGCCAGCGCCTCCTCGCCCACCACGTCGGCGAGGTCCTCGTCCTGCACGGACTCGATCGCGGCGCGCGCGGCCTTCTGCGTACCGAAGAAGTCGAAGCTGCCCTGCGGCACCGGATGGCGGCGGGAGGCCGCGTACGGGGCGACGGCGGTGGCGGCCGGTGCGGTGCGCGCCGGGGGCAGCTCGGCGGACCGGCGGGGCGCGGGGAGGGCGGCCGGCGGGCGCAGATGCTGCGCGCCGGTCCGGTCCTCGTCGGCGGCGTGCCTGCCCTGCCGCTCGTCCGCCTCCCGGGACCGCTCCTCCAGATCGCGCTTCCTGGCCTGCTCGGCGGTGCGGCGCGCCTCCTGGAGCGCCCCGTTGCGCGAGAGGTCCTCCAGCGCCTGGGCGGCCCGCAGATAGGCGGCCGGTGTCGGCGTGCTGCGCGCGGCGGGCAGCTCCCGGGGCGCGGCGGCGGCCTCGATGGCGAGCTGTCTGCGGCCCTCCAGCGCGCTGGCCCGCTCGGTCTCGGCGGTGGCGTACCGGCGCAGCAGTGCGGCGTGCTCCCCTCGGAGGTTGGCGAGCTCCACGCGCTTGCGGCGGAGCTTCGTCTCCAGCCGGGTGCGCAGCTCCCGCGACTCCTCCAGGTCGGCCTCCAGCTCGGCGATCCGCTCCTCGGCCCGCCACTCGTCACCGGCGCGGGCCCGTGTCAGCTCCGCGACCCGGCGGCCGGCCTCCCGGTCCCAGCTGCGCATCAGATACGCGCCGGTCACGGCGGCGGCCGCCGAGGCGGTCACCAGACCGCGCAGGACCAGGGGCTCGGCGAGCAGCCAGGCGCCCGAGGCACAGAGAACCGAGACTCCGACGACTGCCGACGACGGAAGGATTCTGTGCAGAGGTGGCGAATGGCGATGACGTCCACGTGGCATGGCCTGAAATTTACCGTGTGTACGGGGCACTTGGGGGGCCGCCCGCCAATCTGTTCCCTGCCGGTTACCTGACGGCCCCTTTCCGCCCCGATTCCTACTTCTCGACCAGGCCCTTCGAGCGCAGATAGTCCCTGGCCACATCGGCGGGCTTTGCGCGCTCGGCGTCGACCTTGCGGTTCAGTTCCGCGAGGTCCTCGGTGGTGAGCGCCTTGGTGAGCTTGCCGAGTGCGTCGGCAATGTCCTGGGAACCGGCGTCCTTCGCATTGAGGACCGGCAGTACGTTGTCGGCGTTCTGGAGCTTCTTGTCGTCCTCCAGGAACACCAGGCCGTAGCTGTCCAGCACCGCGTCCGTGGTGGTGGTGAGGACCAACTGGTCCTTGCCGTCCTTGACCGCCTGCTTGGACTGCGGCGTACCGACTCCCTTGGGGTCTATACCGGTGACATTGATGCCGTACGTCTTCTTCAGACCGGGTGCGCAGAAGGGCCGCACCTCGCACTCGTCACCCGCCGCGATCTTCACCGCGGCCTTCGACCTGCCGAGGTCCGAAAGGGTCTTGAGCTTGTTCTTCCCGGCGAATTCCTTGGTGACCGCGAAGGCGTTCTGGTCGACGGCCGCACCGGCCGGGAGCACCTTCAGTCCGCGTGGGGTGGCGAGCTTCTCCAGCGCGGCGACCGTGGCCGCCGTGTCGCCGGAGGCGACCGGCGCCTTCTCGGCCTTCTTCGAGCCGTTCACCTTGGCATTGAGGAATTCGGCGATCGTCGCCGCGTATTCGGGGACGACATCGATCTCGCCCTTCTCCAGGGACGGCTCGTACAGTTCCCGGTTCGCCACCGTGGTGACCGAGGTGCTGTATCCGGCGTCGCCCAGGATCTGCGCGTACAGCTCCGCGAGCACCTTGGACTCGGTGAAGGAAGCCGCGCCGACGACCAGCGAGCCCTTCTTGCCGGAGCCGGCGGCACCGCCGGAGGATGCCGGGCCCGCCTTGTCCTTCTCCAGGCTGTCGCCGCCGCAGGCGGCGAGCGAGCCGGCCAGCGCGACCATGCCGATGACCGCGCCGGCTATGCGCGAGGTCTTGCTCATTGTCGTTCTCCGTCCACGGCCGCGGGGGCCGTACGAGTTCACAGCAACAGGTCTGTACGTGATGCGATCGGGGAATCGCGGACCGGGCTCCATGCGGCGCTCACACCGCCGTCATGCCGTCCGGCGGCGGCGCAGCGGTGACAGCAGCCGGTCCAGGCCCACCAGCACCGCCTCCACCAGCAGCGCGAGCACGGCGACCAGCACCGCCCCCGCGACCACCTGCGGTGTGTTGTACGTGTTGAAGCCGGCGGTGATGATCCGGCCGAGGCCGCCCTGGCCGACCATCGCGGCGATCGTCGCCGTGGCGACCACCTGGACCGCGGCGGAGCGCAGCCCGGTCATGATCATCGGGTAGGCCAGCGGGAGTTCGACCCGGAGGAAGAGCTGCCGCCCGGACATCCCCATGCCCCGCGCCGCCTCCCTCACCGACCGGTCGACCTCCGTCATCCCGACGTAGGCGTTGGTCAGCAGCGGCGGCACGGCGAACAGCACCAGCGCGATGACCGTCGGCACGTATCCGGCGTTGCGCAGCGGCGAGACCATGAAAAGGGCCAGCACCGCGAAGACCGGCACCGCCCGCCCCACATTGGAGAGGTTGACGGCCAGCGCGCCCCCCTTCCCGATGTGCCCCAGGCACAGCGCGACCGGCAGCGCCACCGCGCACGCCAGGGCGAGCGCGACGCCGCTGACGTACAGGTGCTCCGCGAGCCGGTGGGCCGCCCCGCTCTCCCCCGACCAGTTGGCGCCGGTGGTGAGCCAGGTCCATGCCTCGCCGAGAACTCCCATGGGTCAGACCGCCTTTGCCACGGTGTCCGCGTCCGCGTGCGCGGCGCGTATGCGGGTCCAGGGGGTCAACAGCCGCTGCACACCGAGCAGCAGCAGATCCGCGACGACCGCGAGCAGTACGCACAGGACCGAGGCGGTGAGCACCTGGGCCTTGAAGAAACTGGGGAGCGCGTCCCCTATGAGATTGCCGAGGCCGCCCCTGCCGATGATCGACCCGACCGTCGTCAGCGCGATCGTCGACACCGTGGCGATCCGCACCCCGGCCATCAACGCGGGCATGGCCAGAGGCAGCTCGACCTCCCACAGCAGCCGGGCCGGTCCGTACCCCATCCCCTTCGCGGCCTCCTTCGCCTCCTGGGGCACCGCTTCCAGGCCCGCCAGGATGTTCCGCACCAGAATGGTCAGCGAATACAGCACCAGGCCGGTGACCACCAGCGCGGCGGAGAGCCCGAACAGCGGCAGCAGCAGCGAGAACATGGCGAGCGAGGGCACGGTGTAGAGCACCGTCGTCAGACCGAGCACCGGTCCGGCGAATCGGCGGCTGCGGCGCGCGAGCAGTGCCAGCGGAAAAGCCACCAGGAGCCCGATCACCACCGAGACCGCGGTGATCCAGATGTGCTGGACCGTCGCATCGGTCAACTCCTGGCTGCGGGAACGGAGATACTCCCCGCAGATCCAGTCGTTCGTCACCAGGCAGTTCTGTCCCGCGGCCATCCGTCCCCACCTCCCGTGCACCGCTTCGTACGTATGTCTGGTGACCCTATCCTCGACCACTGACAATCGCCGGAGCCGTTGTATTTCAGCAACATGTCCTTCACAGAACACGCGCCACAATGGGGAACCATGATCCGATTCGAGCACGTCACCAAGCGGTACGCGGACGGCACCACCGCCGTCGACGGCCTTTCCTTCGAGGTCGCCGAGGGTGAACTGGTCACGCTCGTCGGACCGTCGGGGTGCGGCAAGACGACCACCATGAAGATGGTGAACCGGCTGATCGAACCGACCGAGGGCCGGATATTCGTCGACGGGGACGACATATCCGCCATCGACCCCGTCCGGCTGCGCCGCCGTATCGGTTATGTGATCCAGCAGGTGGGACTCTTCCCGCACCGCACGATCCTGGAGAACACCGCGACCGTCCCCCATCTCCTGGGCTGGAAACGGGGAAAGGGCCGGGAACGCGCCGCCGAACTCCTGGACCTTGTCGGACTTGACCCTTCCGTTTATGGCGACCGCTATCCGGAACAGCTCTCCGGCGGTCAGCGCCAACGCGTCGGCGTGGCAAGGGCGCTGGCCGCGGACCCGCCGGTGCTGCTGATGGACGAGCCTTTCGGCGCGGTCGACCCGGTCGTACGGGAACGGCTGCAGAACGAATTCCTGAAACTTCAGGAACAGGTCCGTAAAACCGTCCTGTTCGTCACGCACGACATCGAGGAAGCGGTCCGGCTCGGCGACCGGATCGCCGTCTACGGACAGGGCACCATCGAGCAGTTCGACTCCCCCGCCACCGTGCTCGGCGCGCCCGCCACCCCCTATGTCGCGGACTTCGTCGGCGCCGACCGGGGCCTCAAGCGGCTCTCCGTGACCCCCATCGAGGAGGGCGACCTCGACCAGCCGCCGGTCGTCCACCTCGACGACTCCCTGGTACGGGCGACCGAACGGCTGCGGGCCGAGGGCGCGCGCTGGGCCGTCGTCCTGGACGGCCGGGACAATCTGCACGGCTGGATCCCCGCCGACGCCACCGGGGCCGGGGCCGGGGACACGGTGCGCGCGCACGCCCGCAGGATGGAGGCGTGGCTGCCCGTCGGCGCCCCGCTCAAGCAGGCGTTCGCCACCATGCTCCAGCACGACGCGGGCTGGATCGCCGTCATCGACGAGGAGAGCACCGGCCGGTTCCTCGGCGTCCTCACCCCGGCCCGGCTCCACGAGGCGCTGCGCCGCTCGATCGACGCGGACGCCCAGGACGTGCCGCGCGCCGAGGTGGCGGTCGAGACCGTGGAGAGTGTCACCAAGGCCGCCGCGCGGTGAACCGGGCCCTCCCGGCGCACCGCGCGGCGGCCCGTACCGCTCCCCGCTCGGGCCTCTGCCCCCGGTTCAGTTCTCGCTGAGCCGGCTGCTCAGCCAGTCCAGCGCCGAGGGGATCTCCCGCCGCCAGGTGTTGAAGTTGTGCCCGCCGCTGTCGAGCACGATCGACGAGACCTGCGCGGGCGACTTCACCTTGGCGATGAACTGCCGCGTGGTCAGGTAGTTCCCCTCGCCGTGCCTGGAGGTCGTGACGAGGAAGGACGAGTCGGGCTGCTTCGGCATGTGGTCCAGACTCCACATCAGATCGGCGCGGTCACGCGCGCTCTGGTCGCCGTGGAAGAGATCGCCGGTCGTCGGGTCCTCGGCCGCCTTGTAGTACGCGGAGAGCCCGACGCTCGCCCCGAACCGGTGCGGGTGGTGGAGCCCGATCTTCAGCGCGCAGTACCCGCCGGTCGAATTGCCGATGATGCCCCAGTTCCGGGCCAGCCCGCCGACCCGGTACGACTCCGAGATCACCTTCGGCAGGTCCTCGGCGAGATAGGTCTCGGTCTGCGGCCCGCCCTTGATGTCCACGCACTCGGTGTCCCGCGGCGGCGCGACCGTCGGCCGCAGCATCACCAGGATCATCGGCTGGGCCCGGCCCGCCTTCACCCGCTCGTGAGCGGTCCGCGGGTACCGGAGGCTCTTCAGAAGGTTCTCCGAGACGCCCGGGTAGCCGGTGAGCACGACGACCGCGGGGAACTTGCGGCGGGCGAAGGCCGGCTGGAAGTACTCGGGCGGCAGATACACGTACGCCGAACTCTCGATCTTCGACTGCCGGCCCGCGATCACGACCTTGTCGATCCGCCCGCCCACCGTGGGCAGTGACGCGCCCGGCACGTCCGGCCGCTCGATCCCGACCCGGACGATGTTCTTGGAGGCCAGGGTTCCGGCCGCGTGGTCCGTGACCACACCCAGATCCTGCTTCTGGCCGAACAGGTCGGCCCACGAGCCGTAGAAGAGGAAGGAATTGTTCGCCACCAGGCCCACCGAGACGAAGATCGTCACCTGGGTCGCCAGCAGCAGGCCGACCCTGCCGAGCACCGCGGAAGCGCTGCGGCGGGCCAGCCGGGGCCAGAGCCAGACCGTGGCGGCGAAGAACACCACGGCCAGCACGATGGCCAGAACCAGAAATGTCTTACTGGTAAGACCCATGGAGGTGAGCTTTCTTGTCTGGAAATTTCCGGCTGTCGGGTGAACCCGCGGCCCGGAAGCCCCGTCCTACAGGTTGCACGTCGTCCGGAGGGCTACCACCGAAGGACCGAAGAACCTCTCGCGGAACCACGGGAAGCGATGTCTATCACGCTAGATGGGGATAAATCGGGATCGGTTCCGAGTCACGTACGCAAGTTCGTACGCGGCCCGCGCCCCGAGTCCGTACCGACGCTGGTCGGTACCGCCTGCACCGCCGTCGGCCTGATCGATGTCGCCGCGGGCGTCTTCCCGCGCTTCCGGCACAGCCGGATGCACACCCTCGCCGAGGTACTGCCCGGCGCCCTCGGACCGTTCGCCGCCGCCCTCTCGCTGAGCGCGGGCGTCCTCCTGCTGCTGCTCGCCCACGGCCTCAAGCGGCGCAAGCGGCGGGCCTGGCGGGCCGCCGTCGTACTGCTGCCGGCCGGTGCGCTGGCCCAGTTCACCTACCGGCACTCGGTCATCGGGACGCTCGTCTCACTGGCGCTCTGCCTGCTGCTGGTCCGTCACCGCGGCGAGTTCGCCGCGCTCCCCGACCCCCGGAGCCGCTGGCGGGCCCTGGCCAACTTCGTGCTCCTCGGCGCGGGTTCGCTGGCCCTCGGCCTGGTCATCGTCAGCGCACACCCCGGCCGGGTCCTGGGCAGCCCCAGCATCGCCGACCGGCTCCAGCACGTGCTGTACGGAATGCTCGGCTTCGAGGGGCCCGTCGAGTACGCCGGCGACACCTCCTGGACCGTGGCGTACTCCCTCGGCGCCCTCGGCCTGCTGACCGCCGTCACCACCATCTACTTCGCCTTCCGCCCCGAACACCCGGCCGCCCGCCTCACCGAGGACGACGAGGCCCGGCTGCGCACCCTGCTGGAGAAGCACGGCGGCCGCGACTCGCTCGGCCACTTCGCGCTCCGCCGCGACAAGGGCGTCGTCTTCTCCCCCAGCGGCAAGGCCGCCGTCTGCTACCGGGTCGTGTCCGGGGTGATGCTGGCCAGCGGCGACCCGATCGGCGACGTGGAGGCCTGGCCCGGCGCCATCGAACGGTTCATGGACGAGGCCAGGGCCCACTCCTGGACCCCGGCCGTGATGGGCTGCAGCGAGACCGGCGGCGAGGTCTGGACCCGCGAGACCGGACTCGACGCCCTGGAGCTCGGCGACGAGGCGGTGGTGGATGTCGCGGATTTCTCGCTCGCCGGGCGCGCGATGCGCAACGTACGCCAGATGGTGAAGCGCATTGAACGGCTCGGCTACGAGACCCGGGTCCGGCGCGTGAGCGACATCGGCGAGGCAGAACTCGCCCGCATCCGGCGCGCCGCCGCCGACTGGCGCGGCACCGACAACGAGCGCGGCTTCTCCATGGCGCTCGGCCGGATCGGCGACCCGGCCGACGGCGACTGCGTCATCGCCACCGCCCACAAGGCCGACGAGCACACCGCCGACTCCCCCTACGGCGACCTGAAGGCCGTACTCCACTTCGTCCCGTGGGGCCACGACGGCATGTCCCTCGATCTGATGCGCCGCGACCGCTCCGCCGACCCCGGCATGAACGAGCTGCTGATCGTCGCCTCCCTCCAGGACGCCCCCCGGCTGGAGGTCGAACGCGTCTCGCTGAACTTCGCGATGTTCCGCTCGGCGCTCGCCCGGGGCGAGAAACTGGGCGCGGGACCGGTGCTGCGGACCTGGCGGGGACTGCTGATCTTCCTCTCGCGCTGGTTCCAGATCGAGTCGCTGTACAAGTTCAACGCCAAGTTCCGGCCCCGCTGGGAGCCGCGCTTCGTCGTCTACCGCGCCGCCCGCGACCTGCCCCGCATCTCCCTCGCCGCCATGCAGGCGGAGGGCTTCGTGAACCTCGCCCTCCCCTTCGCCCGCCGCTTCCCGGCCCGCCGCCCCCGCCCCTGCGCCCACACCCCGGCGCCCGGCCAGGAGCAGCACGCCCGCGCGGCGTAGCGGCGTACGGGGCCTACGCTGGTCGCATGAGTACGTTGCGTGGACGAGGCACGGTCCAGGGCCTGCCGGAGTGGGACCGCTGCGCGGTCATGGGTGTCGTGAACGTGACCCCGGACTCCTTCTCCGACGGGGGCCGCTGGTTCGACACCACGGCCGCGGTCAAACACGGCCTCGACCTGGTCGCCGAGGGCGCCGACCTGATCGACGTCGGCGGCGAGTCGACCCGCCCCGGCGCCAGCCGGGTGGACGCCTCGGAGGAGCTGCGGCGGGTGATCCCGGTGGTCAAGGGCCTGGCCTCCGAAGGGGTCACGGTCTCCGTGGACACCATGCGGGCCCGGGTCGCCGAGGAGGCGGTCGCGGCCGGTGCCGCCCTGGTCAACGATGTGAGCGGCGGCCTCGCCGACCCCGACATGATCCGGGTCGTCGCCGCGGCCGGCGCACCCTTCGTCGTGATGCACTGGCGCGGCTTCAGCGAGTCCATGAACAGCCGGGCGGTGTACGGGGACGTCGTCGCCGAGGTCGTCACGGAGCTGCGGGAACGGATGGACGCCGTGGTCGCGGGCGGGGTCGCCCCGGAACGGATCGTGATCGACCCCGGTCTCGGCTTCGCCAAGGACGCCTGCCACGACCTCGCCCTGGTCGCCCACCTCGACGAGCTGCGCGCCCTGGGCCGCCCGCTGCTGGTCGCCGCCTCCCGCAAGCGCTTCCTCGGCCATGTGCTGGCCGGCGAGGGCGCCGCACCGCCGCCCGCCCGCGAACGCGACGCCGCCACCGCGGCGATCTCCGCACTCTCCGCCCACGCGGGCGCCTGGGCCGTCCGGGTCCACGAGGTACGGGCCACGGCCGACGCCGTACGGGTCGCCCGCGCCGTCGAGGGAGCCGCGTGACCGGGCCCCGCGACGAGCACGCGGAGGCGGCCGCCGACATCGCGGCCGTCGAGGCGGCCAACACCGCCTTCTACGAAGCGATGGAACGCGGCGACTTCGAGGAGCTCTCCGGGCTCTGGCTGCCCGGCGAGGACCTCACCGTCTCCTGCGTCCACCCGGGCTGGCCGGTGCTGACCGGCCGCGGCGAGGTGCTGCGCAGCTACGCGCTGATCATGGCGAACACCGAGTACATCCAGTTCTTCCTGACCGACGTCGGGGTCTCGATGACCGGCGACACCGCCCTGGTGACCTGCACGGAGAACATCCTCAGCGGCGGCCCCGCGGAGGACGGCAACGCGCTCGGACCCCTGGTCGGCCAACTCGTCGTGGCCACCAATGTGTTCCGGCGCACACCGGACGGCTGGAAACTCTGGTCCCACCACGGCTCGCCCGTACTGACCGAAACCGGTGAGGAAGAGGACGAGGAAACACCGTCCTGACCCGGTGGCCGAGTGGCCGCACCCCGGAAGGGGGTTGGATCCGGGAAGCGCGGGTATACGCGGCTACCAGTCCCGTGAGGCCGCGTCCACGGCCACCCACGGGCGAGCACTGTCGGTGCTCGCAGGTAGATTCGAAAGAGAGCACCTTGCCGTCCGCACGCGGCCCCGTGTCTCTACGCCCAACGACAGCAGGAGTGATTCGCGTGGATCGTGTCGCGCTGCGCGGCCTCAAGGCCCGTGGACACCATGGCGTCTTTCCCAAGGAACGGGAAGAGGGCCAGACGTTCATCGTCGACCTGGTGCTCGGCCTGGACACCCGCCCCGCGGCGGCCGCCGACGACCTGACGAAGACCGTGCACTACGGCGTCGTCGCCGAGGAGGTCGTCGAAGTGGTGCAGGGTGAACCCGTCGATCTGATCGAAACGCTCGCGGAGCGCATCGCCCAGAAGTGCCTCAAGCACGAAGGAGTCGAGGAGGTGGAGGTCGTGGTGCACAAGCCGGACGCGCCGATCACCGTCCCCTTCGACGATGTGACCATCACCATCACCCGGAGCCGAGTATGACTGCGTTTTCCACCGAAGGGCAGAGCGACCCGACCGTACAGCCGGTGCCCGCCTCCGTGGTCGAGCAGGTGGACGCGGCGGATGTCACCCTCTCCAACCCCAAGCGCGCCGTGATCTCCCTGGGCTCCAACCTCGGCAACCGCCTGGAGACCCTCCAGGGCGCCATCGACGCCCTGGAGGACACCCCCGGCCTGCGGGTCAAGGCCGTCTCCCCGGTGTACGAGACGGAGCCCTGGGGTGTCGCCCCCGGCTCCCAGCCCTCGTACTTCAACGCGGTGATCGTCGTGAAGACGACGCTCCCCCCGTCCTCCCTCCTGGAGCGCGGCCAGGCCATCGAGGAAGCCTTCGACCGGGTCCGCGAGGAGCGCTGGGGCCCGCGCACCATCGACGTCGACATCGTGGCGTACGCGGACGTCGTCGCCGACGACCCGGTGCTCACCCTCCCCCACCCCAGGGCCCATGAGCGGGCCTTCGTCCTCGCCCCGTGGCACGACGTCGACCCCGATGCCCAGCTGCCCGGCGCCGGACCCGTCGCGGAGCTGCTGGCCGGGGTCGGCCGGGACGGCGTGCTGCCCCGGGCCGATCTGGAACTCCGTCTGCCCGAGTAGTCGTTAGGCTCAACGGAAACGGATCACCGGCGCCGCGGTCTCCCGGCGACGGTGACCGCGGGCGACACGGACCACTGGCGGCGAAGGGCGGACCACTCGGTGAAGCAACTCAGGCTCGGGGTACTGGCCGGCCTCTTCGCCGCGGCCGGGGTGATCTCCTGGGGCGGCGCCCGCCTCTGGGACTCCCTGGGCAACCTGCCGAGCGTTCCCCTCGCCGCACCGATCGTGCTCGCCGTGATCGCCGTGATCCTGCTGGCGACGGCGCTCTCCATCCGTTCCCGGCTGCGCGCCCAGCGCGAGCGCCGGCCGGGAGCCAAGGGCGTCGAACCACTGATGGCGGCCCGGGCGGTCGTCTTCGGCCAGGCCAGCGCCCTGGTCGTCTCCCTGGTCTCCGGCATGTACGGCGGTATCGGCGTCTTCCTGCTCGGCTCCCTCGACATCCCGGCCCGCCGCGACCAGGCGATCTACGCGGGCTTCGCGGTCCTGGCCGGCATCGCGGTGATCGCCGCCGCCCTCTGGCTGGAACGCATCTGCAAGCTCCCGGACGACGAGGACAACGACAAGAGCTCGGCGGCTGCGTAGGGGCTGTCCTGCGGACAGGCCCCAGGGCCTCCGAGCTTCTTGTCCCGCGGCTGCGCAGAAGTTCGTCAGCGCGCCATGATCAGGCTCATGGCCTCGGCGCGTGTCGCGGGGTCGCGGAGCTGTCCGCGCACCGCCGAGGTCAGCGTCTTCGCCCCGGGCTTGCGGATACCCCGCATCGACATGCACATGTGCTCGCACTCGACGACAACGATGACCCCGCGCGGCTCCAGGATCTCCATCAGGGACTCGGCGATCTGTGTGGTGAGCCGCTCCTGGACCTGCGGGCGCCGGGCATAGACATCGACCAGCCGGGCCAGCTTGGAGAGGCCGGTGATCTTTCCGCTGGTGGCCGGGATGTACCCGACATGCGCGACGCCCCGGAACGGCACCAGGTGATGTTCACAGGTACTGAACACTTCGATGTCCTTGACCAGCACCATCTCGTCGTGACCGAGGTCGAACGTGGTCGTCAGGACGTCCTCGGGCTCCTGGTGGAGGCCCGCGAATATCTCCTTGTACGCCCGTGCCACCCGCCCCGGAGTCTCGCGCAGTCCCTCGCGGTCCGGGTCCTCGCCCACCGCGATGAGGAGTTCGCGGACGGCTGCCTCGGCCCTCTTCTCGTCGAACTCGCCGATCGAACCCTGGCCGTCCAGCGTCACCGGGTCGGTCATCTGTGCCTCGTTCCTCTGAGCTGTCACCCGCGCATACCTCCGCACGGGCGTACGAAAAAGCCGCGCCCCCACAGGCTAGAACCTGCGGGGGCGCGGCTTCCATTCCGGACCCGGTGCGACTCCCGTGAAAGGGACCACACCGGGAAACGGGACCTCAGCTCTCGGGGTGGTCCTCCGGGACGACCTCGGTGGCCGGGACGGTGTCCGTGGGGACGGCCGTTCCGTTCGCCGTGGTGGCGCCGTTGGTGAGGGCGAGCTCCTTCGGCGAGAGCACCGGCGGCCGCGTCGACGGCGTGCGCCGCGCGGAACCGGTCCACGCCGGACGGGCCGGACGCTTCACGATCGGGGCGAAGATCTCGGCGATCTCCTCCTTGCCGAGCGTCTCCTTCTCCAGGAGCTGGAGAACGAGGTTGTCCAGCACGTCGCGGTTCTCGACGAGGATCTCCCACGCGTCGTTGTGGGCGGTCTCGATGAGCTTCTTGACCTCTTCGTCGACGAGCGCCGCGACCTCTTCCGAGTAGTCGCGCTGGTGGCCCATCTCCCGGCCCACGAAGGGCTCGGTGTTGTCGCCGCCGAACTTGATCGCGCCGAGCCGCTCCGTCATGCCGTACTGCGTGACCATCGCGCGGGCCGTTGCGGTGGCCTTCTCGATGTCGTTCGCGGCGCCGGTGGTCGGGTCGTGGAAGACCAGCTCCTCGGCCGCGCGCCCGCCCAGCATGTAGGCCAGCTGGTCGAGCATCTCGTTGCGCGTCGTGGAGTACTTGTCCTCCTCCGGGAGCACCATCGTGTAACCGAGGGCGCGGCCGCGGGAGAGGATCGTGATCTTGTGGACCGGGTCCGCCTGGGGGGAAGCCGCCGCGACCAGGGCGTGTCCGCCCTCGTGGTACGCGGTGATCTTCTTCTCCTTCTCGGACATGATCCGGGTCCGCTTCTGCGGGCCCGCCACGACGCGGTCGATGGCCTCGTCGAGCATCTTGTTGTCGATCAGCTTCAGATTGCCGCGCGCCGTGAGGAGCGCCGCTTCGTTCAGCACGTTCGACAGGTCGGCACCGGTGAAGCCGGGCGTACGACGGGCGACGGCGCCGAGGTCGACGTCCTTCGCGACCGGCTTGCCCTTCTGGTGCACCTTGAGGATCTCCAGCCGGCCCTGCATGTCCGGCCGGTCGACCGCGATCTGCCGGTCGAAGCGGCCCGGGCGCAGCAGCGCCGGGTCGAGGATGTCCGGCCGGTTCGTGGCGGCGATCAGGATGACGCCGCCCTTCACGTCGAAGCCGTCCATCTCGACGAGCAGCTGGTTCAGCGTCTGCTCGCGCTCGTCGTGCCCGCCGCCCATTCCGGCACCGCGGTGCCGGCCGACGGCGTCGATCTCGTCGACGAAGACGATCGCCGGGGCGTTCGCCTTGGCCTGCTCGAAGAGGTCACGGACCCGGCTGGCACCGACACCGACGAACATCTCGACGAAGTCGGAACCGGAGATCGAGTAGAACGGGACGCCCGCCTCGCCGGCGACGGCGCGTGCGAGCAGCGTCTTGCCGGTACCGGGAGGCCCGTACAGCAGGACGCCCTTGGGAATCTTGGCGCCGACGGCCTGGAACTTCGCCGGCTCCTGGAGGAACTCCTTGATCTCCTGGAGCTCCTCGACGGCCTCGTCCGACCCCGCCACATCGGCGAACGTCGTCTTCGGCGTGTCCTTGGTGATCAGCTTGGCCTTGGACTTCCCGAACTGCATGACCCGGGAGCCGCCGCCCTGCATCTGATTCATCAGGAACAGGAAGACGACCACGATCAGGACGAAGGGCAGCAGGGAGAGGAGGATCGAAATGAACGGGGACTGCTTGGACGGCGAGACCGTGTAGCCCTTGTCGATCTTGCCGCTCTCGAACTTCTGCTGCAGCGTGTCGGCCAGCTGGACACCCTGGTCGCCGATGTAGCTCGCCTGGAACTTGGTGCCGGACTCGCCCGAGAGCTCCTGGCCCTTCTTCAATTCGATCTTGATGATCTGGTCGTCACCGGTGGTCAGCTTGGCCTGCGCCACCTGGTCCTTGCTGATCGCCTGGATCACCTTGCCGGTGTCCACCGATTTGTAGCCGCCCGACGAGCCGACGACTGTCATCAACACGACCACGGCGAGGACGGCCAGCACGATCCACATGACCGGCCCACGGAAGTATCGCTTCACGTCCATCCATACGGGGCGAATCCGCCCCGTCCCTCCTGCCCGTAGGTAAATGCTGCTGTGAGAAAAGACTGTTCTTCGGACGGTACCCCAGCATTGTCACCCGCGACCTCCGGGGACGTCTGTCAAAACCCGCCTTCGAAGGCTCAACGGCGGGAATCCCTTGAAAGGTTCCCGCCGTCGGCTCCGGTCGGTCCGGGCGCCCCGGGGCCGGGCGAAGAGCTCCGGGAGGAGGTCAGCCCCCGTAGACGTGCGGGGCGAGCGTCCCGACGAAGGGGAGGTTGCGGTACTTCTCGGCGTAGTCGAGCCCGTAACCGACGACGAATTCGTTGGGGATGTCGAAACCGACCCACTTGCAGTCGAGCGCGACCTTGGCCGCGTCCGGCTTGCGCAGCAGGGTGCAGATCTCCAGGGAGGCGGGCTCGCGCGAGCCGAGGTTCGACATCAGCCACGACAGGGTCAGGCCCGAGTCGATGATGTCCTCGACGATCAGGACGTGCTTGCCCTTGATGTCGGTGTCCAGGTCCTTGAGGATCCGGACCACTCCGGAGGACTGGGTGCCCGCGCCGTACGAGGAGACGGCCATCCAGTCCATGGTGACGGGGGTGGACAGCGCGCGCGCCAGGTCCGCCATCACCATCACTGCGCCCTTGAGGACGCCGACGATGAGCAGGTCCTTGCCCGCGTACTCCGCGTCGATCTTCGCGGCCAGCTCGACGAGCTTCGCGTCGATCTCTTCCTTGGTGAGGAGCACCGACTGAAGGTCGGTGCCCATGTCCTTCTCGTTCACCCGCGTCTCTTTCTCTGCCTGCCGGGTCCGGGGTGTTGCCCCCGCACCTGCGCGGCCACTCGCCTGCATGTCAGCCGCTTGTGCTTCAGCTCTGCCGAATGACCAGTCTGCCACCCTGCCGCATGGCTTCGACGCGACCGGGCAGGTTGATGGCGCGCTGGCCGCGCCATCCGGTGATCAGACGGTCGACTTCCTCGATGTGCCGGGCGAAGAGCGAACCGGCCGGGGAACCCGCCTCCATGGCGGCCCGGCGCAGGACCCGGCGGCGTACGGCGGGCGGCAGCGCGTACAGCTTGGCGCACTCCAGGCGGCCCGCGTCGTCCCGCACGGCGCGGTCGGCCTCGGCGGCCCAGGTGTCCAGTGCGTCGGCGTCGTCGCGGGAGAGCTGGGCGGTACGGGCCAGGGCCTCGACGACCCCTTTGCCCAGCGCCTTCTCCAGGGCGGGCAGGCCCTCGTGGCGCAGCCGGGAGCGGGTGTAGGCGGGGTCGATGTTGTGCGGGTCGTCCCAGACGGGCAGGGACTGGACGAGGCAGGCCTTGCGGGCGGTCTGCCGGTCGAGCTGGAGGAAGGGGCGGCGGTAGCGGCCGGCCGGTCCGGATGCGGCGGCCATGCCGGAGAGCGAGCGGATGCCGGAGCCGCGGGCGAGGCCGAGCAGGACCGTCTCCGCCTGGTCGTCGCGGGTGTGTCCGAGCAGGACGGCGGCGGCGCCGTGCCGCTCGGCCGCGGCGTCCAGGGCGGCGTAGCGGGCGTCCCGGGCCGCGGCCTCGGGGCCGCCTTCGTGGCCGACCTGCACGGCGACGGCCTCGACCGGGTCGAGACGCATGTCGGTGAGGCGGTCGACCACCTCGGCGGCCCGGTCGTCGGAACCGTCCTGGAGGCCGTGGTCGACGGTGATCCCGCCGGCCCGGACGGCGAGTTTGGGGGCCTCGAAGGCGAGGGCGGAGGCGAGGGCCATGGAGTCGGCGCCGCCGGAGCATGCCACCAGCACCAGGGGGGTGTCGGGGCGCTCGGGGAGTGCGGCGCGCTGCCTGCCCGCACCGGCTTCGGCGAACTCGGGGTGCGGGGTGCGCCGGGTGTGTTCGGCGCTTCGGGTGTGTTCGGTGAGTACGTCGTGGAGTACGCGGCGGACCGCCAGGCGTATCGCCGCGACCGCAGGATGGGGACCCATGTCCGGTGCCCTTCGTGAAGTTCGGTGAGGTGCCTCGAAGTGCCGGACCGGAAGTGTGCCGTCACTCAGAGTGCGTCGATGGTGACAGAGGCAAGCCGTTCATCGAGCATTGCACGCCTTCCCATGCCCCTACGGTCCCTCGGATGGGTGATTACCGGCGCGTTTTCTTCCTGTCGCCCGCCGTCGGACCGGTCGGGGTCAGGACTCTGCCTTACGGTGCACCCTCGCGATCCAGTCCGCGGGCTTCGCGATCTCCGCCTTGGTGGGCAGGGTGTTCGGCGAGGTCCAGACCCGGTTGAAGCCGCCCATGCCGACCTCGTCGACCACGGCCCGGACGAATCGCTCGCCGTCGCGGTACTGGCGCAGCTTCGCGTCGAGGCCGAGGAGCTTGCGCAGCGCCTGGTCGAGGCGGCCGGCGCCGCGCGCCCTGCGCTGCTGGAACTTCTCCCGGATCTCGCCGACGGAGGAGACGACCTCGGGGCCGACGCCGTCCATCACGTAGTCGGCGTGGCCTTCGAGCAGGGACATCACGGCGGTGAGCCGGCCGAGGATCTCGCGCTGGGAGGGCGTCTGGACGAGTTCGACCAGGCTGCGGCCGCCGTCCTCGCCGTCCTCGCCCTCGGGGCGGCCCCCGGCCAGGGACTGGGCGGCCTCGCGGAGCCGTTCCAGCACGGTCATCGGGTCGATGTCGGTCTCGTCGAGGAATGACTGGATCTCGCCCTGCAGATGGTCGCGGAGCCAGGGCACTCCGGTGAACTGGGTGCGGTGGGTCTCCTCGTGGAGCGCGACCCAGAGCCGGAAGTCGTGCGGGTCGACGTCCAGTTCACGCTCGACGTGCACGATGTTGGGGGCGACGAGCAGCAGCCTGCCGCCGCCGTCGGCGGAGGCCGGGAGTTCGCGGGTGGCCGGGGCGAACGTCTCGTACTGGCCGAGTACGCGGGAGGCCAGGAACGACAGCAGCATCCCCACCTCGACGCCGGTCACCTTGCCGCCGACCGCGCCGAGCACCGCGCCGCCGGGGCCGCCGGGGCGGCGGTCCTGCATCTTGCCGAGCAGCGGGCGGAGCAGTTCGCGGAAGCCCGCCACATTGGCCTTGATCCAGCCGGCCCGGTCCACGACCAGGACCGGGGTGTCCTCGGGGCGGGCCCCCTCCGGGATCATCCGGGTGAAGGAACGGACGTGCTCCTCCGAGGCCTTGGCATGCCGGCGCAGCTCCGCGACGACCTCGCGGGCCTCCTCGCGGCTGATCTCCGGCCCCGGCCGCACAAGTCGGGTCGCGGTCGCGACCGCGAGATTCCAGTCGACCATCTCGGCACCACCGATGCTCGTCATGCGTCAACCGTACGTGCTCGGGTCCGTCCGCGGTGTGGTGTTGACCGGCTCAATGGGGGTGGGAGAAGAGGGCTACGGCGAGGCGGTCGAGGGCGGACTGGGCGTCGGAGGGGGAGGAGGTGCCGGATGCCAGGAAGGCGAAGGCGAGCAGCCGGCCCTGCCGGTCGACGACCGTTCCCGCGAGGGTGTTCACGCCGGTGAGGGTGCCGGTCTTGGCGCGGATCAGGCCGGTGCCCGCGGACTTGCCGGTGAAGCGGTCGCTGAGCGTGCCGCTGAAACCGGCCACGGGCAGGCCGGTGAGGACGGGGCGCAGTTCGGGGTGGTCCGGGTCGGCCGCGCGGGCGAGGAGGCCGGCCAGCAGTCCGGCGGTGACCTTGTCCTTGCGGTTCAGTCCGCTGCCGTCGGCGAGGTCGGCGCCCTTCAGTGGCAGGCCGAGCTTCTTGAGCTGTGCGGTGACGGCCCGTCGGCCGCCGTCGAAGTCGGCCGGTTCGCCCGCGGCGAGGGCGGTCTGCCGGGCGAGTGCCTCGGCGATGTCGTTGTCGCTGTTGGTCAGGGCGCGTTCGACCAGGGCGGAGAGCGGGGCCGAGCGGTGTTCGGCGACCTTCTCGGACCCGGCGGCCGGGCGGCCCGGCTTCGGGCCGGACCCGGTGGCGATGCCCGCGTCGTCCAGGAGCTCGGCGAAGGTGCGGGCGGTGTCGCCAGCGGGGTCGTCGCTGCGTGGGGCGGGGCCGCTGTCGGTGCGGTCGAGCCTGCCCTCGTCGGTCATCAGGGCGCTGACGGGCGCGATGTTCTCGTTGGGGCCGATCGGGTGCCGGGCGGGGCCGGAGTAGCGGGAGGTGTCGTACGCGAGGCGGACCTTGTCGACGCCGCGGCCCTTCAGGGCGCGGGCGGTGTCGGTGGCCAGCCCGCGCAGGGCGGCCTTGTCGAGGGTGGGGTCGCCGCCGCCGGTCAGGACGATGCTGCGGGAGTCGGCGGAGGCCCGGACGGTCGTGGCGATGCGGTGGTCGGGGCCGAGGGCGCTCAGGGCGGCGGCCGTGGTGGCGATCTTGACGGTGGAGGCGGGCGTCATGGGGGTGTCGGCGCCCTGGCCGTACAGCCGCCCGCCGCCGGCGGTGTCGATGACGACGGCGGTGCGCCGTTTGCCCAGGGCGGGGTCCTTCAGCAGCGGGCCGAGGGCGGAGCGGAGGGCGGCGGCCGCGCCGTCGGGGGCGGTGCGGGCGTCGGGGGCGGAGTTGTCGACGGCGGCGGAGAGGGGCGCGAGGACGGCCGGGGCGCTGGGTGCGGGGGCCGGTCCGGACGGCGCGGCGGGCTCGTGATGTGCGCCACCTGTGCGGCTCCGGGCGGCGGCCAGGTCCGCCTCGGCCTTACGCTGACCCGAGTCCCAGGGGCCGGCGGCAAGGACGACGCCGGCTGCGAGCGCCAGGCCGAGGCCGGCGGAGACGGCGGTGAACTGCCGGTCGTTCAGTCCCTTCAACCTGATCACGGCGGCCCGAGGGGTGAGCCTGCTCAGCTTGTCCAGCGGGTTGACCGACGGTCTCTTCACCGGCTCGTCCACCGTTGACCAGCCCCTTTCGCGAGCACACATCTGCGTGGGGGACACTTAATCACCAGTCGTATGTGTTGATCATGGAGGAGCCACCCGTGGAGTTCGACGTCGTTATCGAGATCCCGAAGGGTTCGCGGAACAAGTACGAGGTGGACCACGAGACCGGTCGGATCCGTCTGGACCGTCGACTCTTCACCTCGACCAGCTACCCGGCGGACTACGGCTTCGTCGAGAACACCCTCGGCGAGGACGGCGACCCGCTGGACGCGCTGGTCATCCTGGAGGAGCCGACCTTCCCCGGCTGCCTCATCAAGTGCCGCGCCATCGGCATGTTCCGGATGACGGACGAGGCCGGCGGCGACGACAAGCTGCTGTGCGTGCCGGCCTCCGACCCCCGGGTGGAGCACCTGCGCGACATCCACCACGTGTCGGAGTTCGACCGCCTGGAGATCCAGCACTTCTTCGAGGTCTACAAGGACCTGGAGCCGGGCAAGTCCGTCGAGGGCGCCGACTGGGTCGGCCGCGCCGAGGCCGAGGCCGAGATCGAGGCCTCCTACAAGCGCCTTGAGGCGCAGGGCGGCGCGCACTGACCCGAGGGTCGTGACCCGGTTCCGTTTCCACGGTTCCGGGCAGGGAACGGGCGGTACTCCTTCCGAGGGGTGCCGCCCGTTCCGTATGCCCCGCCCGGCCCGCGCACCGGCCTCCTGCCGTCCGCGGGCGGCCCTCCCTCGTCCCCGTCCCGGCCCGTGGCCATACTGGGCACAAAGGCGCAGCCGACGAGGAGCGAGATCGAGTGGTGGCGGAACAGGGCGGTCCCGAGGACCAGAAGCCCCAGTCCGACGAGGCGCGCAGTGCCTTCGTCCCGCCGGCCGGGGTGGAGCGGCGCGCGTCCGCCTCCGAGGATGACCAGCCGACATCGGAATTCGCGATTCCGGCTGGTCTGGCGGCCGAGCCCCAGGGGCCCGCGGCGGGTTCCGCTTCCGGTTCCGCCCCGGGTTCCGCCCCGGGGCCTGGAGCGGGTTCGGGCTCGGGTTCGGACACGATCGGCTCCGCCTTCGCCCCGCCACGCACCTACAGCGCCCAGCACTCGCCGCCCGCCTTCACTCCGGCACACGGCAGCCCGATGATCCGGCTGACCAAGGAGGCGCCCTGGCAGGACCGGATGCGCACGATGCTGCGGATGCCGGTCGCCGAGCGCCCGGCGCCCGAGACGGTGCAGAAGCCCGACGAGACCGGGCCCGCGGTGCCGCGCGTGCTCGACCTGACGCTGCGCATCGGGGAGCTGCTGCTGGCGGGCGGCGAGGGCGCCGAGGACGTCGAGGCGGCCATGTTCGCGGTGACCCGCAGCTACGGACTGGACCGTTGCGAGCCCACGGTCACCTTCACCCTGCTGTCGATCTCGCACCAGCCGTCGCTGGTCGACGACCCGGTGACGGCGAGCCGTACCGTACGCCGCCGTGCCACCGACTACACCCGGCTGGCCGCCGTCTTCCGGCTGATCGACGACATCACCACCGAGGAAGTCGAGGTCTCGCTGGAGGAGGCGTACCGGCGGCTGGCGGAGATCCGGCGCAACCGGCATCCGTACTCCGGCTGGGTGCTGACGCTGGCCGCCGGCGGTCTCGCGGGGGCGGCTTCGGTGCTGCTCGGCGGTGGTCCGCTGGTGTTCCTGGTGGCGGCGGTCGGCGCGATGCTCGGCGACCGGCTCGCCTGGCTGTGTGCCGGGCGGGGGCTGCCGGAGTTCTACCAGTTCGTGGCGGCGGCGATGCCGCCGGCCGCGCTGGGGGTGGCACTGACCCTCACCCACTGGTCGGACGTACGGCCGGCCGCGGTCATCACCGGTGGGCTGTTCGCGCTGCTGCCGGGGCGGGCCCTGGTGGCGGGTGTGCAGGACGGGCTGACCGGTTTCTACATCACCGCGGCCGCGCGGCTGCTCGAAGTCATGTACTTGTTCATCGGCATCGTCGTCGGTGTGCTGCTGGTGCTGTATCTGGGGCTCCAGCTGGGCGCCCAGCTGAACCCCGAGGCCGCGTTCATCGCCCATGACCGGCCGGTGGTGCAGATCCTGGCGTCGATGGCGCTCTGTTTCGCCTTCGCGATCCTGCTCCAGCAGGACCGGTCCACGGTGCTGGCGGTGACCCTCAACGGTGGTGTGGCCTGGGTGATCTACGGGGCGATGGCCCGCACCGGCCATATCTCGGCGGTGGCGGCGACGGCGACGGCGGCCGGTCTGGTGGGTCTGTTCGGGCAGCTGCTCTCGCGTTACCGGTACACCTCGTCGCTGCCGTTCATCACGGCGGCGATCGGCCCGCTGCTGCCCGGTTCGGCCACGTACTTCGGTCTGCTGGCCGTGGCGCAGGGGCGGGTGAACGCCGGTCTCGCCTCGCTGTCGACGGCGGTGGCCACGGCGCTGGCCATCGCGATCGGGGTGAATCTGGGGAGCGAGATCTCCCGGCTGTTCATGCGGGTGCCGGGAGCGGTCGGCGGGGCCAACCGCCGCGCGGCCAAACGGACGCGCGGCTTCTGAGCCCCCCGGCGGCCGGGGCGTACGTCAGCGCTTGGCGTGCCGGCCGCGCTGGCCCGAGGACGGGCCGCCCCCTGCGGACGGGCCGGGGCCCTCGCCTGCGGCCGCCGCTTCCTTCTTCGACTTGGAGCGGGCCCGCAGGAACTCGATCGCGATCGGCACCACCGAGATGAGCACGATCAGGATGAGCATCGCCTCGATGTTCTGGTGGACGAAGTCGATCTTGCCGAGGGCCGAGCCGAGCAGCGTGACACCGACGCCCCAGAGCACTCCGCCGATGATGTTGAACACGATGAACGAGCGGTAGTTCATCCGGCTCACACCGGCGATGATCGGGGTGAACGTACGCACCACGGGCACGAAGCGGGCCAGGATCAGCGACTTCGGTCCGTACTTCTCGAAGAATTCGTGCGCCTTCTCGACGTTCTCCTGCTTGAAGAGGCGGGAGTCCGGGCGCTTGAAGAGCGAGGGGCCGACCTTGCGGCCGAAGAGATAGCCCACCTGGTCGCCGATGATCGCCGCCAGTGCCACCAGGAGGCAGACCAGCCAGAGCGGGGTGTCCAGCTGCTTCGTGGTCACCAGCAGACCCGTGGTGAACAGGAGCGAGTCGCCGGGGAGGAAGAAGCCGATCAGCAGTCCGGACTCGGCGAACACGATGAGGAGGACGCCGGGAAGTCCGAAGGTGTTGATCAGATAGTCCGGGTCCAGCCAGCTCGGGCCGAGCGCAAGCGTATTCAAGGGTCCGGGGCTCCTGGATCGATCGATGGCAGCTGCGTGGCCGCCCAAAGCTATCAACGCAGGATGACACCCCCGGGTTCCAGATGGCCCCCGCGAGGAAGCACACCGGGCCGACCGGGGATGCACTCCGGATCAACCGGGACAAAGCTGTCCCCAGGAGGTGCCACACGATGGGCATTGAGGATTACGGCGGCGGACAGACGGACCGGTCGGACGTCCTGGTCGTCACCACCAACGACGTACCGGGCTACCAGGTGACCCGGGTGATCGGGGAGGTGTTCGGCCTCACGGTCCGCTCCCGCCATCTGGGCAGCCAGATCGGCGCGGGACTGAAGTCCATGATCGGCGGCGAACTGAAGGGGCTGACCAAGACCCTCGTCGAGACCCGTAACCAGGCGATGGAACGGCTCATCGAGCAGGCGAAGGCCCGGGGCGCCAACGCGGTGCTGATGATGCGCTTCGACGTGACCGAGGCCGCCGACGTGGGCACGGAGGTGTGCGCGTACGGCACCGCGGCCGTGATCAGCCGCGGCTGAGCGGCACAACCGCGGGGGTGGGTGCGCCCGCCTGGCGCCCCACCCCCGCGGCGCTCACGCCCGGCGCCGGGCGTTGGCGTCGATCGCGTCCCGCAGATGCTCGGCCAGGCCCGGCCGCATCGAGTCGTAGAAGGCGCGGAACCGCTCGTCGGACACGTACATCTCGCCGAGCCCCCGGTGCATCTCGGTGGAGCACTCGTAGAACCACTTGCCGATGTGGAGCCGGTGGGCCTCGGCCAGCTCCATCGCCCGCTCGCCGGTGGCCGGCTCCCCGGCCTCCATCAGCGCGTCGTAGGCGGCGCCCCATTCGGCGACCTCCGCCTGCATCCGCTTCCAGTCGTCCTTGGTGTACCGGGCGGCCCGGCGCTGCGACTCGGCGTACGCGTCGGTGCCGCCCCAGCGGCGTTCGGCCTCCTCGGCGTGCTCCTCGGGGTCCTTGCCCCCGAAGACCTCGAACTTCTCCTCGGGTGTGAGGTTGATGCCCATCTTCCGTGCCTCCATGGCTGTCTCGACGGCGTCGGCCATCCTTCGCAGCTCGGCGATCCGGTCGGACAGCATCCGGTGCTGGCGCCGCAGATGCTCCTGCGGGTCCGCCCGCGGATCGTCGAGCAGTACCGCGATCTCGTCGAGCGGGAAGCCGAGCTCCCGGTAGAACAGGATCTGCTGGAGCCGGTCGAGATCGCCGTCGTCGTAGCGGCGGTGCCCGGACCGGCTGCGCCCGCTGGGCGAGAGCAGTCCGATGCCGTCGTAGTGGTGCAGGGTGCGCACCGTGACTCCGGCGAATCCGGCGACCTGTCCCACGGGGTACTCCATGACTCCCCCGCTCCCTTCCTCGATCGGGTACGTCCCGAGCCTGGGTCCTGACGCGACGTGAGGTGCAAGCCCGAATGGACGCCGCTCCGGCGCCATTCGAGGGGTTATGTACCTTTTACGCCGTTATGGTGAGCCGGTGGCCACCGAATCCTCCGCTTTCGCCGGACCCGCTCCCGAACCCACCCCCGTACGACGGCTGCTGCCCGTCATCGTGCCCGCCCTGACCGTCGGGGTCCTCTGCGCCCTCGTCCTGCTCGGCATCAGCCTGCTCGCGGAGAAGCTCCAGGCCGTGCTCTGGGAGACGCTCCCCGACGCGCTCTCCGTCGGCCGGTACTCCGCGCTGTGGATGATCGTGATGCTCACCGCGAGCGGGCTGGCGGTCGGGCTCCTCATCCGGGCGGTGCCCGGTCACGCGGGTCCCGATCCGGCGACCACCGGGCTGGTGGATCCGCCGCTGCCGCCGTCCGTGGTCCCGGGGCTGCTGCTCGTCACGGTCCTCACCCTGGCGGGCGGGATCAGCCTCGGTCCGGAGAACCCGATCACGGCCGCCAACATCGCGCTGGCCTTCTGGCTCGGCCGTCGCCTCCTGCCCGGCACACCGGCGGCGCTCTGGCTCGCCCTCGCCGCGGCCGGGACCATCGGGGCACTCTTCGGCACCCCGGTCGCCGCCGCGCTGATCCTCTCCGAGGCCCTCGCCTCCCGCGCCGGACCGGGCGCGCTCTGGGACCGCCTCTTCGGCCCGCTCGCGGCGGGCACCGCGGGCGCGCTCACCATGACCCTGCTGGCCCATCCCAGCTTCGACCTGTCGCTGCCCGCCTACACCCGTCCGCACTGGGGCGACCTGCCCTCCTCCGTCGTCATCGCGCTCGCCGGGGCGGTGCTCGGGCTGCTGGCGGTGTACGCGTTCCCGTACGTGCACCGGTTCTTCCGGGCCCTGAAGCGCCCGGTCCTGGCACTGACCGCGGGCGGGCTGCTGCTCGGCCTGCTGGGCGCCCTGGGCGGCCATCTCACCCTGTTCAAGGGGCTCGACGAGGTGAAGGAGCTCGCCGCCGACCCGAGCGGCTGGTCGGCCGGGCAGTTCGCGGTCATGGCCGTGGTGAAGACGGCCGCACTGCTGACCGCGGCGAGCTGCGGCTTCCGCGGCGGGCGGATCTTCCCGGCCGTCTTCGCGGGGGTCTCGCTGGGGTTCTGCGCCCACGCGCTGGTCCCATCGGTGCCGGTGGCGCTCGCGGTGACCTGCGGGGTGCTGGGGATCCTGCTGGCCATCACCCGGCAAGGCTGGTTGAGCCTGTTCACCGCGGCGGTGCTGGTCGGCGACGCGGCCGTGTTCCCGGTGCTGTGCATCGCCTCGCTGCCCGCCTGGCTGCTGGTGACCGGGCGGCCGCAGATGCAACTGCGCGAGGACGGTACGCCGCTGAGATGAGCGGACCGGCCGCCCGGCGCGCCGGATGCCCGACCCTTCCGTATCGTCGCATCCGTATGGATTCATCCCGTCAGGTCCGTCGGAGGTCTCCGCCATGCCCACGCCCGTCAACGTCGCCGTCATCTACTACTCGTCGACCGGAACCGTCGCCACGATCGCCAAGGCCATGGCGCAGTACGCCGAGAAGGCCGGCGCCGAGGTACGGCTGCGCAAGGCCGCTGAGCTGGCCCCGCAGGCGGCCATCGACTCCAACCCGGCCTGGGCGGCCAACGCGAAGGCCACCGCCGACATCGCCGAGGCCTCGCCGGACGACATGATCTGGGCGGACGCCGTGATCCTCGGTACGCCGACCCGGTTCGGCAACGTCACCTCCCAGCTCAAGCAGTTCCTCGACACCCTCGGCGGCCTCTGGCAGGCGGGCCACCTCGCGGACAAGGTCTACAGCGGCTTCACCTCCACCAGTACCGCCCACGGCGGCCAGGAGTCCACGCTGCTCGCGCTCTACAACACGGTCCACCACTTCGGCGGCATCCTGGTCGCCCCCGGCTACACGGACCCGTCGAAGTTCGTCGACGGCAACCCGTACGGCACCTCGCACGTGGCCGGCCAGGGCGACATCCCGGTCGGCGAGCAGACCCTGACCGCCACCCGGATCCAGGCCGAGCGGGTCGTGAAGTTCACCCGGGCCATCAAGGACGGCCTCGCCGCCGAGAACTGACGGCACCGCACACCGACCGGACCCCCGCGGGTCGCACAAGACCGCCGAGAACCGAGAAGGGCTGTCCGCCGATGCCTCTCCACAAGGGTTCTTCCCCGAGCACGGAACCGTCCGCACGGCACGGCAGGCTCGCCCTCAACCCGTTCTACGGGGAGGCCGACCCGGTCGCCGGCATGGAGTCGGCGCCGCCCCGGCACCGGCTGCCCGACGGGCCGATGCCGCCGTCGACCGCGTACGGACTGGTCCACGACGAGTTGATGCTCGACGGCAACTCACGGCTCAACCTCGCCACCTTCGTCACCACCTGGATGGAGCCGCAGGCCGGGGTGCTGATGGGTGAGTGCCGCGACAAGAACATGATCGACAAGGACGAGTACCCGCGCACGGCCGAGCTGGAGCGGCGCTGCGTGGCGATGCTCGCCGACCTCTGGAACGCCCCCGATCCCTCGGTGGTGGTGGGCTGTTCGACGACGGGATCCAGCGAGGCCTGCATGCTCGCGGGGCTGGCGCTGAAGCGCCGCTGGGCGGCCAGGAACACCGACCGCTATCCGGCGGCCGCCCGGCCGAACCTGGTCATGGGCATCAATGTGCAGGTCTGCTGGGAGAAGTTCTGCACCTTCTGGGAGGTCGAGCCGCGGACGGTCCCGATGGAGGGCGACCGCTTCCACCTCGACCCGCAGGCCGCGGCCGACCTCTGCGACGAGAACACCATCGGCGTCGTCGGTATCCTCGGCTCCACCTTCGACGGTTCCTACGAGCCGGTCGCCGAGCTGTGCGCGGCGCTGGACGCCCTCCAGGAGCGCACCGGTCTCGACATCCCCGTCCATGTCGACGGCGCCTCCGGGGCGATGGTGGCGCCGTTCCTCGACGAGGATCTGGTGTGGGACTTCCGGCTGCCGAGGGTCTCCTCCATCAACACCTCCGGGCACAAGTACGGCCTGGTCTACCCGGGCGTCGGCTGGGTGCTGTGGCGCTCGCCCGCAGAGCTGCCCCAGGAGCTGGTGTTCCGGGTCAACTACCTGGGCGGCGACATGCCGACCTTCGCGCTGAACTTCTCCCGGCCCGGCGCGCAGGTGGTCGCGCAGTACTACACCTTCCTGCGGCTGGGACGGGAGGGCTACCGGGCCGTTCAGCAGGCGTCCCGGGACGTGGCCCGCGGGCTCGCCGAGCGGATCGAGGCGATCGGCGACTTCCGGCTCCTCACCCGGGGCGACCAGCTGCCCGTCTTCGCGCTGACGACCGGGCCGGACGTGACGGCGTACGACGTCTTCGACGTGTCGCTGCGGCTGCGCGAACAGGGCTGGCGGGTACCCGCGTACACCTTCCCGGCCAACCGGCAGGACCTGGCGGTGCTCCGGGTGGTGTGCCGCAACGGCTTCTCGTCGGACCTCGCCGAGCTGCTGATGGAGGACATCGGGCTGATCCTGCCCGACCTGCGCCGCCAGCCGCACCCGCTGAGCCAGGACCGGCAGCCGGCGACGGCCTTCCACCACTGAGCGGGGCCGGCGCCCGCTCACTCGTCGTCGCCTGGGTCCGCCACCCCCGTCGCGTACGGATTGCGCTGCCCCTCGGCGAGCACGCCGACGAAGGGCTCGCCCTCCCCGGCGAAGGTGTACGCCCCGCCCTCGATGCGGGCGATCAGCCCGCGCGTCCACTCGGCCCCGGCGTCCGCCGAGTGGACCCACAGATTCATGATCTCGCCGATGTGGCCGACCGCCTCCGGCCCGCCCTCCGGCACATAGTGCTCGGTGACCGTGGCCCGCCAGGCCGCGAGACCGGCGACCCGCTCCTTGAGCAGCGCGACCGCCTCGGACCGCTCCAGGTCGACGATGCCTCCGAGGGCCGCCGACAGCACGTCCGGCTTCTGGTCGTACGAGGTCAGCGCCGCGCGCAGCAGCGTGAAGTACTCCTCGTCACCCTGCTCGGTGATCTCGTACTCGGTACGGGGCGGGCCGCCCGCCGTGCTCGGGGCGGTCTCGTGGGCGACCAGCAGTCCCTGCTTCGCCATCTGCTTCAGTGCGTGATAGACCGACCCGGGCTTGGCGTTGGACCACTCGTGCGCGCCCCAGTACTCCAGGTCGTTGCGGACCTGATAGCCGTGCGCCCGGCCGTGCTGGCGGACGGCGCAGAGGACCAGCAGCCGGATCGCGGACATAGGGCGCATCCCTTCTACTCAACTTTGATTAGAGTAGCCCCCCGCCTCGGCGACCAGCTCGAACGCGGTCCGGCCGTCCAGGGACTCCCGGATGATGTCGGCGTGCCCGGCGTGCCGGGCGGTCTCCTCGACCAGATGGGCCAGCAGCCACCTCATCGAGACCCGCCCGTCCTTCGGGAACCAGGGCGCGTCCGGCAGCGGGAAGGTGTCGTCCAGGCTGGGCACCGAACGGATGAACTCCTCCTCCTCGGCCACGACGCCGTCCCAGAACTTCAGCACCTGCTCCACCGTCTCGTCACCGACGAGGCGGAAGCCGTCCGCCCAGGTGCTCTCGTCGCGGACGGTCTCGTTCAACCGCTGCTGGGCCATCCGCAGCCAGTTCAGCTCGCCCTCGGCGACGTGCTTGGCCAGTCCGGAGAGGGAGAGCTCGCTGGCGCTGGGGCGGCTCGCCGCCTGCTCCTCGGTCAGCCCGATCAGGGAGCGCCGGATCGCACCGCGCTGGGCCTCGATGAAGGAGAGGAGCATGCCGCGCTCGTCGCCGGGGGCTTCCGAGGGAACGTGAGTGACCATGGTGTCCGCCTTGGTGATCCGTGCCGGTTCTTCCTGACACCGACCAAGCTACGGACCCTTGCGGTCAGTTGCTGTCCGCAACGGGGAACGGGCGATCAGAAGGGGAAGGCCGTCCGGCCGTGCTGGATGGAGATCCACTTCCGGGTGGTGAAGGCGTCGACGGTCGCCTCACCGTTCAGCCGGCCGGTCCCGGAGGACTTCTCGCCGCCGAAGGCCACCAGCGGATCGTCCTGGACGGTGGAGTCGTTGACGTGGAACATCCCGCTGACCACACGCCGCGCGAACCGCACCCCGCGTTCGGTGCTGCGGGTGTGCACGGCACCGCTCAGCCCGTACGGGGTGTCATTGGCGATCCGTACGGCCTCCTCCTCGCCGTCGAAGGTCACCAGCAGCGCCACCGGGCCGAATATCTCCTGGGACAGCAGTGGGGAGTCCTCGGGGAGCCCGGCGAGCACCGTCGGCTCCACGAGGTTGCCGCGGGTCCGGCCGCGGACGAGCGCGGTGGCTCCCTGGGCGACCGCCTGGTCGACCAGGGCGGTCAGCGCGTCGGCCTGGAAGGTGTTGATGACCGGGCCGATCCGGGTCTCCGGGTCGCGCGGGTCACCGGTCCTGAGCGCGGCCACCCTGGCGGTGAACCGCTCGGTGAACTCCCGCTCGACGCGGCGGTCCACCAGGATGCGGTTGGCGGCCATGCAGACCTGCCCCTGGTACACGAAGCGGCTGAAGACGGCCGCGTCGACCGCGTAGTCGATGTCCGCGTCCTCCAGCACCACCAGGGCGCTGTTGCCGCTGAGTTCGAGGATCGTCCGCTTGAAGTGCCCGGCCGCGACCGCGCCGACATGGCGGCCGACCCGGTCCGAGCCCGCGAACGAGATCACCTTGGGCACGGGGTGCTCGATGAACGCGTCCCCGATCTCGGCGACATCGGTGATCACGACATTGAGCAGCCCGGCGGGCAGCCCGGCGTCCGCGAAGATCTTCGCGATCAGCGTGCCGCCGACGACGGGCGCGTTCTGATTGGGCTTGACGACGACCGCGTTGCCCAGCGCGAGGGCGGGGGCGACGGACTTCATCGCCACCAGGAAGGGGAAGTTGAAGGGGCTGATCACGCCGATGACACCGACCGGCAGCCGGTAGAGGCGGTTCTCCTTGGCATCCGCCGCGGCGGGCAGGATGCTGCCCGGCGGGCGCAGCGCCCGGTGGATCGCGTCGCGCAGGAACTCCTCGGCGACACGGACCTCGTACTCCGCCTTGACCCGGGTGCCGCCCAGTTCGTCGATGATCGCGTCGACTATGTCGTCGTGCAGTTCCCCGATGATCCGCAGCGCGCGGTCCAGGACTTCGCGGCGCTCGTACGGTCCGGTGGTGGCCCAGGCGCGCTGGGCGCGTTCGGCGGCGCGGTAGGCCAGGTCGACCTCCTGCGCGGTCGCGATGGTGATCGCGGCGAGTTTCTCCCCGTTGTAGGGGTTGAAATCGATGATGTCCCACGAGCCGGTACCGGTCCGCCACTCACCGTCGATGTATTGGTCGGCCAGCTCGTAGAAGAAGGACATGCGATCCCTTAACTCAGGTGCAGACTCCGTCGAACCGTCATCGTACTGACGAATCAGATGAGTTGGAGCAGACCACGGAGCAGATCGCGGCTCTCCTCGGGCCCCGGGCTGTCCTCGTGCAGCCGCGTCATGGCCTTTTCGTACTGGGCGACGTCCTCTGCCTTGTCCAGATAGAGCGAACTTGTCAGATGCTCCAAATAGACAATGTCCGACAGATCGGATTCGGGGAATCGCAGCATCGTAAAAGAACCGCCCTCGCCGGCATGCCCGCCGAAACTGAAGGGCATGACCTGGAGAGTGATGTTGGGCTGTTCCGACATTTCGATCAGATGCCGCAATTGCCCACGCATCACTTCACGGTCGCCGTACGGCCGGCGCAGCGCCGCCTCGTCCAGTACGGCATGGAAATGGGGGGCGCGTTCGGAGACGAGGGCCTTCTGGCGCTCCAGCCGCAGCGCCACGCGGCGGTCGATCTCGACGGCGGGCGCGGCACCCATGCCGCGGGTGACGACCGCGTGCGCGTAGGCCTCGGTCTGCAGCAGACCGTGGACGAACTGGACTTCGTACACCCGGATGAGCGACGCCGCACCCTCCAGGCCGATATATGTCTGGAACCAGCCGGGCAGCACGTCTCCGTAACTGTGCCACCAGCCCGCCACGTTGGCCTCACGGGCCAGGCCGAGCAGAGCGTCCCGCTCCGCGTCGTCCGTGACTCCGTAGAGCGTGAGCAGGTCCTCGACGTCCCTGGCCTTGAAGCTCACCCGTCCCAACTCCATGCGGCTGATCTTCGATTCGGAAGCCCGGATGGAGTAGCCGGCCGCCTCACGGGTGATGCCGCGCGAGTCGCGCAGCCGTCTGAGCTGCGAGCCCAGCAGGATGCGCCTCACCACCGATCCACTCGACTCGCCTGCCGCCACTGGCCCGGTCCTCCCCATCGCTTCCTGGACACCGGGGCTCCCCCCTGAACCCCAAGTGCCGGATTCTGCCATCAAAACGCTTCAGCCCGTACTCATTCGATTACGGAAATGAGAAGCCTTCCAGAAAGCTGCGAAAATACCCACGGGAAGAAATGACCAAGAACCGGCACGGGTTCGGACAGGTCAGGCGCGTGCACGTGCATCTGCCCTTGCATCTGCCCAACGCATTGGGAACCATGGGGCTCGCGCACCTGCGTGCTCGTTCGTGTTGTGCCGCTGTACCCCCCGCAGTACTGATACAGCCGCGAATCCCGGGAGTGCCTCGCATGGGGACGAATGGATCGACGATGCTCGAGCCGTTACGGCAGGGGCTTCCCCCCATCGATCCCTCAGCCGTCTCCGGATCGGCGACCTGCACCCTGCCCGCCCGCTACGAAGCGGTGGGCGGAGCACGGCGGTTCACCCGGGCGACACTGAACGGATGGGGTCTTTCCGAGCGCTTCGACGACGTCGCACTGGTGGTCTCCGAACTCGTCACCAACGCCCTGCGGCATGCCCTGCCCTCGGACAGCATCGCGCCGGACCCCCAGGATCCGCCGGTACGGCTGCACTTGATGCGCTGGAGCTCGCGCCTGGTGTGCGCCGTGCGCGACCCCAGCCAGGAGAGCCCGGTCGCCTCCGAGGCGCCGGACTGCGCCGAGTCCGGGCGCGGTCTCTTCCTCGTGGAGTCCTTCAGCGACTCCTGGGGCTGGCACCCGTCACCGGAGCCGGAGACCCCGGGGGCCCTGTCGGCACCGCGCGGCAAGGTGGTCTGGGCGCTGTTCCGGCTCTCCGACGGCGTGTGAACCGGCCGGCCGCGACGAGACCTCCCGCCCGGAGCATGCCGGGCGGGAGAGCCCGCGGCCGGCGGTCCGGGCCGGACACCGGCCCGCGGAACGTGCTCAGCCGCCCGCTATGAGGTGGTCGAACTCCCCGTCCTTCACCCCGAGCAGCAACGCCTCTATCTCGGCCGGCGTATAGACCAGCGCCGGCCCGTCGGGGTGGCGCGAATTCCGCATCGCCACACCCCCGTCGGGCAGTTTCGCGAACTCCACGCAGGAACCCTGGGAGTTGCTGTGTCTGCTCTTCTGCCAGACGACTCCGCGAAGCTCTGTGGCCGCCATGCCGTTGTACACGTGGTGCACAGGACGCTCCCCGAGTTGCAAGGTGCAAGTGTCAACTGTCTCGGATCATAGCTCTGTTCAAATTTCCCTGCATGGGCAGATGCATGGGCGGATGCACGTGCACACGGGGTGTTCTCGCGATTACAGCTTTACTCCGTACGGACATCCACATGGAGAGACGTATCCGGCGCCGTTTCGGCTGCGTCTACCCCCGTTCGAGCTCCCCATCCCGCCGTTTCGCGCTGATAACTTGGCCCGGTCTTTCGTCGGCAAGGGGGAATTACAGATGCACGGACTCACACGTACCGGTGCCGTGATCGCCACCGGAATCCTCACCGCGGTGGCACTGACCGGCTGCAGCAGTGACGGCGGGAAGAACGACGGTCCGGCCGGCGGCTCCGGTGCCGGCGGGACCACCCCGGCTCCCGGTGGCGACGAGAGCGGCCCGGACACGAATGCCGCCGACCTGGAGGGCGGTTGGGCGGGAAGGACCGACGGCAAGGCGGTCGTCCTGTCGGTGTCGTCGGGGAAGGCCGTGCTCGTCACCGAACAGCATGCCTGCACGGGCACCGTGCAGGGCACGGGCAAGGTGACGCTCGCCCTGAAGTGCGTCGACGGCGGCGACGACCGCACCACCGGGTCCGTCGAGTCCAATGACGGCAAGACGGTCGTGGTGTCCTGGGGCAGCGGGGTCGAGGACACCCTGGCCAAGACCGCCCCGGGCGCACTGCCGTCCGGCCTGCCGGACCTGGAGGGCCTGCCGACCTCCTGACGGCTGCCCGACGCCCCGTCAGACCGCCCGGCCACCGGGCGGGTTCGTATCCGGCTCCGGTTTCGGTTCCGGCTTCCCGTCCAGTCCCCGGGAGAACTCCTCCAGGGCTTCGAGGAGGAGGTGGGCCCCTTCCCGTACGAAGGGGTCCGCCCCGCCCTCGTCCGTGCGCTGCCGCGCGTCCCACTCCGCCAGCGCCTCGCGCACCTCGGTCCAGTCCGGCACCCGCCGCTCCCGCACCGCCTTCGCGCCCTGTTCGGTGGCCCGGCGCAGCGCCTCGGCCAGGTGTGCCGCGTCCGGTACGGGGGTGGCGCCGCCGCCCGGCAGATGGGCCTCCAGCAGCATCGCGGCCCGGCCGAGCTGGGCGAGCGCGTGCTGGGTGTCGTCGGCGGCGGCGCGGGAGAGGCCGCGGTTGCGGACCGGTTCGTGCTGGGCGGTGGCCAGCGCCTCCTGCCAGGCGACCCGGGCCTCGCGGGTGTCGAGCAGCGCGGAACGCACGTCGTCGTGGCCGCGCGCGGCCGGTTCGGCGTACTGGTCGACGACCGAGGCGGCGTACCGCCCGTCCGCCTTCAGCCAGTCGCCGAGCCTGCCGCGGAGCCGCGGTGTCTCCCAGGCCGGGTAGAGGGCGTACGAGATCATCGCCAGGAGACCGCCCGCGAGGGTGAGGACGACCCGTTCGAGCACGGTCTGCGACCAGTTGTCGCCCGCCATGCCGAGCAGGAAGACGACATACGCCGAGACGCAGGCCTGGCCGACCACGTACCCGGTGCGCATCAGCAGATACATCAGCAGGGCGCAGAGCACGGAGAGCATCGCGGCCAGGGTCACGCCGGGGTGGGTGGTCTGGACGATCGCGGTGGCGAGCGAGACGCCGACGATCGTGCCGCCGAACCGGGCCACGGACCGCGCGTACGTCTGGGAGAACTCCGGCCGCATCACCATGACGGCGGCCATCGGCGCCCAGTAGCCGTGACCGAGCGGCAGCGCGGTGCCGATGAGATAGCCGCCGGCCGCGACGACGGAGACCCGGACGGCGTGCCGCAGGATCGGTGACCCCGGGCGCAGTTCGGCGCGCATCGCCTTCAGGACGACGGGGACCAGCCGCAGCAGGGTGGGGCGGCGTCGGTGCGGGGCGGCGGGGGTCCCGTCCGCGGGTGCCTTGATGGCCTCGGCGGCCTCCTCGGCCCTGGCCTCCTGCTCCTTCGTGCCCTCGCCCTCGGCCGTCTCGATGACGTCGGAGAGCAGCGCGCCGAGCCGGTCGGCGGCGCGCAGCGGCGGGCCGGTGAGGAGCGTGCCGGTGTCCGGGGTCTTCAGCGTGGCCACGGCGGACGGGGCGAGCTCGACCGGATCGCCGTGCCGGATCGCGCGGGCGGCCGAGTCGAGCACCGATCCGGCGGCGGCGAGCAGTTCACGGACCCGTTCGCGCTCCGGCCCTTCGGACGGCACGCCCAGCGACGGGTCGGCGAGCGAGGCGAGCACCGGTCTGATCCGTTCGGCGATCCTTCGGGAGCCCCGCAGCTCGGGCGGCCGGCGGCGGGCCTGGCGCGGGGTGAGCGCCGCCGCGCTGCGGGCCGTCATCAGCGGCACCGGGTCGAAGGGGGCGAGCGGGTCGTGGCGCAGCCGGCGGGCGTAGTCGGCCTCGGCGGCCAGCGCGTCGGCCAGGGCGTCGCGCTGGGCGCCCCATCTCCGTACCGGGAACAGGACGATCAGCGCCGCCTGCACGATTCCGCCGAACAGGATCATCGCGGCGTGCACGGCCGAGTTGGCGACGGAGGTGGGCAGGGTGACCGTGACCAGCATGATCGCCACGTTCGACGCCGCGATGATGCCGGCGGTCGGCCCGGCCGCCCAGGCCAGGCCCGCGACGAAGGTCCAGAGCACCAGCAGGGCGAGGAACAGCGGCAGTCGGGAGCCGGTGAGATAGCCGAGGAACGTCGACACGGCGAGGCTCGCGCCGGAGACCAGGGCGAGCACGGGCCGGGGCCGCCAGCTGCGCTGGAAGGTGGCGATGGCTGCCTGGAACGCGCCGAACGCGGAGCTCGCGGCGACCACGGGCCCGAAGAACGCGAGGCTGATCCCGATGACGAGGGCGAGACCGGCCGCGCCCCGGATCGCGATGAGCGGTTCGAGGCGTCGCCGCTCGATCGACAGCCCCGAGCGGGCGGTCTCCTTCAGCGCCCGGAGCCAGCTCATGCCCAGAGCCTAACCGGAATTACCGTTTGGCCCGAGTTGTCAGAAATTGACTCACAGAGGGCGGCGCCTTCCGTTCCCGCGTCCGCGAGGACAGCACACACTTCTTCCCGCGTCCGCGAGGGCGGCACCTACCGCTTTCCGCGTCCGCCGCGCAGCTCCGGACCGCTCCCGCCCATCCGCGCCCGGTCGGCCGCGGCCGTGCCATGGGTCCAGCCGTCCAGGTCGGTGGCGCCCCGGACCCGGGTGGTCGTGGTCTCGGGGAACATCCGCTCGGCGGTGTCCGTGACGGCCATGTCGCGGGCGGCGAGCACCGGGAGCAGCCGAGGACTGCCGGCCCCGGCCGGTCCGGCGCCGCTCCCGCCCTCGGCCTCGGTCTCGGCCTCGGCGGTGACACGGGCGGTGTCGGCGGCGAGCCGGCTGCCCAGCCGCTGGGCGTACGCCATCAGGAACGACTGCCGGAATGTCTTGGTCCGCTTGCGTCCGCCGGCCCGCTGTCCCGCCTCCGCCTTCGTCATCGCCGCCGTGCCCTGGACCAGCAGGGAGGTGTACAGCAGTTCCACGGCGTCCAGGTCCGGCTCGAAGCCGACCACCGTGGAGAAGCCGAGGTCGCCGTTCCACACCGCACGGCAGCGGTTCGCGGCGGCGACCGCGTCGAGCAGGATCGCCTTCGCCGTCTCGTACGGCGCGTCGACCCCGATCCGGCACGCCCCCGGCGCCTCCTTGCTGTGGGTACGGGCGGCGAGCAGGGCCTCGTCGATGGAGTGCCGGGCCATCAGCTCCTGCGCCTTGGTGGTGAGTGCCTCCGCCTCCTCGGGGAAACCGGTCGCCTCCGCCTTGGCGAGCAGGGCGCGGATCCGGGTCAGCATCCGCGGCTCGTCGTGCGCGGGCGGCAGCCGGAGTCCGTGCGGGGCGGCGCCGGGCGGGGGCCCGACCGGTTCGATGGCAGGGAGCCGGAGCAGCAGCCGGTACAGGCCGAGGACGGCACCGGCGTAGGAGAAGCGGTCCGGGCGGTTGCGGGGCGGGGCGTCCGGGAGCGCGTCGAGCTGGGACCGCCAGCGCGGCGGAAGCCGCTCGTACCGTGCGGTCTCCGAGACGATCAGCCCGGCGGCGAGGCCGGCCGCGTTCTCGTCGAGCTCGCGGCGGACCAGGCGTACGACGTCGGCGGGCTGCCAGCCGCGCTCCCAGGCCCGGCGGACGAACTCCTCGCCGCGCCGGAACAGTTCCGCGTCGGCCGTCGGGTCGGCGGCGAGGAGGGAGGCCCCGGTGTCGAGACCGGCGTCGCCGTCCGAGTAGAGGGCTGCCGCGAATGCCTGGTCGGTCACCGGTTCCATGAGGTCAGGGTAGGCAGGGCGGTGCGGCGGGGTATGGCTGGCCCCACCCCGTGGACGGGCTCTGGTGGTCGTGATCGCGGGGCGCGGAAACGCTTCGATCGAAGGCATGACCTCCTCCCGCGCTTCCGTCGCGCTCCCGGGTGCCGCCGACGCCGTACGGCTTCGCTCCGTGCGCCGCTCCTACGGCGGCGTCGACGCCCTCGACGGCATCGACCTCACCGTCCGGGCCGGTACCTTCACCGCCGTCATGGGCCCGTCCGGGTCCGGCAAGTCCACACTGCTGCACTGCGCGGCCGGGCTCGACCGGCCGACGTCCGGCACCGTCGAGGTGGGCGGGGTGGGGCTGACCGGGCTGAGCGAACGCCGGCTGACGCTGCTGCGCCGGGACCGGATCGGCTTCGTCTTCCAGGCGTTCAACCTGCTTCCCTCGCTGACCGCCGCCCAGAACGTCGCGCTGCCGCTGCGGCTCGCGGGGCGCCGCCCGTCCCGTACCGAGGTACGGGACGCCCTGGCCCGGGTCGGCCTCGCGGACCGGGCGCGGCACCGGCCCGCCGAACTGTCCGGGGGCCAGCAGCAGCGGGTGGCCCTGGCGCGGGCGCTGATCACCCGCCCCGCGGTGCTCTTCGGGGACGAGCCGACCGGTGCGCTGGACACCGCGACGGGCCGGGGGGTGATGGAGATGCTGCGGGAGCTGGTGGACGTGGAGGGGCAGACGGTCGTGATGGTCACCCATGACCCGGTGGCCGCGGCGTACGCGGACCGGGTGGTCTTCCTGGTCGACGGACGGGTGGCGGACGATCTGACCGGCCCCGGCGCGGAGCGGATCGCGGCCCGGATGGCGGCGGGGCGCGGTGCCGCCGGGGAGCGGGCCGCCGCCGGGACCGTCGCGGACGGTGTGCGGGAGGCGTCGTGCTGACCGTCGCCCTGGCCTCCCTGCGCACCCGCTGGACCGCGCTCGTCGGCACCTTCGTCGCGCTCGCGCTGGGCGTGGGGCTGATCGCGACCATGGGGCTCGGCCTCGCCTCGACCCTCGACGCCCCGGACCGGGCACCCCGGCGCTTCGCCGCGTCGCCGGTGGTGGTGATGGGCGACGACACCCTGACCGTGCCGGTGCGGCGCGGGCCGTCCACAGCCGAGGTCAGTCGCAGGCTCGCTCATCCACACCCTGTGGATATCGAACTCCTGGGCGAGCTTCGGCGGCTCGGCCCGGTGACACGGGACGACGGCGGGGACGCCGTACGCGCCCGGCACGCGCCCGACGCCGTGGGTGTGGACGCGCCCGCCGCCGAGGTGCGCCGGGTGGTCGGCGACCGCGCCCTGGTCCTCACCGGGGACGACCGCCGCCGGGCCGACCCGGCCACCGAACGGGACGCCGAGGCACTGCTGAGCGCGAACGTCCTGCTCGGCACCGCGGGCGGCCTCACTGCCTTCGTCTCGGTCTTCGTCGTCGCGTCGACGTTCGCCTTCGCGGTGGCGCTGCGGCGGCGCGAGTTCGGACTGCTGCGCACGGCGGGCGCCACCCCGGGCCAGCTGCGGCGGCTGCTGCTGACGGAGGCCGCCGCGGTCGGCGTCCTGGCCTCCGCCGCCGGGTGCGTCCTGGGCCGGCTGGGCGCGCCGCTGCTCGCCGGAGCGCTCGTCGACGAGGGGATGGCGCCGTCCTGGTTCACCGTCCGGCCAGCCGCCTGGCCGCTCCACGCCGCCTTCTGGTCCGGCCTGGCCGTGGCCTTCGCGGGGGTCTGGGCGGCCTCGCGGCGGGCGGGCAGGACCGGCCCCGCCGAGGCGCTGCGCGAGGCCGATGCCGATACGGGGGTACTGCCGCCGGTCCGCCGGCTGCTGGGTCTCGTCCTGCTCGCGGGGGCCGCGTTCCTGATGGCGAAGTCCCTCGTCGGGGACCCTTCCACGCTGCTGAAGCGGAAGACGTACATCACCCGGCCGATGGTCCTGATCACCGCCGTCGCCCTGCTCGCGCCACTGCTCGTGCGCCCGCTCGCCCGGCTGGTCCGGCTGCCGGGCGCGACCGGGATGCTGGTGAGCGCGAACGTCTCGGCGGCCCTGCGGCGTACGGCCGCGGTGGCCGCTCCGGTGCTGATCACCGTGGCGCTGGCGGGTTCGGTGGCCGGCTCCGCGACGACGGTCCAGGCCGCGAAGGCGGCGGAGGCGCGCGAGCACACCGGGGCCGATCTGGTGGTGACGGGCGAGGAACTGAGGGTCCGTCCGGTGCCCGGCGCCACGCTGTCCGCCTCCGCCCCGACCGCCGTCCACGTACGCGAGGAGGGTTCCGCGCTGATCACCTCCGAGGCCCGCGCGGTGGACGACGCGAAGGCCCTGGCGCGGGTCGCGCGGCTGCCGGTGGTGGCGGGCGACATCGGGGATCTGGACGACGGCTCGATCGTGGTGAACGAGGAGTGGGAGCAGCACACGGTCGGCTCGGTGGTACGGGTGTGGCTCGGCGACGGACGGCCGGCCTCCTTGCGGATCGTGGCGGTGCTGGCGCTCGGCACGGGGAACAACGGGGCCTATGTGACCAGGGCCAACGCCCCGGCGGCGGCCGTGGACCGGATCGACGTACGCCTCGCGCCGGGCGCCGACCGCGACCGGGTCACCGAGCGGCTGCGGGCGACCGGCGGCACGGTGCGGACGACGGAGCGGTGGCTGGCCGCGACGTACCCCCGCACGAGCCCGCAGACCCGGACCGGCCTGGTCGTGATCCTGGGCGTCGCGCTGGTCTACACCGTGATCGCGCTGGCCAACACGATGGTGATGGCGGGGTCCGTACGGTCCTCGGAGCTGACCGCGCTCCGGCTGGCCGGCGCCACCCGGTCGCGGGTCCTCGCGGTGGTGGCCGGGGAGACCCTGTTCGCGGTCGGGCTCGGGGCACTGCTCGGGCTGGCCGTGGCCGCGGTGCACCTGGCGGGCCTGGCCGCCGCGCTGGCCTCGGTGTCGGCGCCGGTCGTGGTGTCGGTGCGGTGGGTGCTGATGGGGGGTGCGGCGGGGGTGTGCGCGCTGGTCGCGGTGGGTGCGTCGGTGCTGCCGCGGGCGGTGCGGCGCCGCTCGCCGGAAGTGGGGTGAGGAACGGGGTCCGGGGCCCGGCCGGACAACGCGTTTAGTCCATCCAGAGGCACCCGCTGACGATGTATCCGCTTTCATCCTTTCATCACGATTTCGCATGCTTTCATCTCGCCATGAAGGCGACCAGCCGACCCATGGAGGCGATCAGCGGATGACCGGAGACCGACAGCGGGACAGCGGCGCACGGGCGATCACGTCACGGCGGCGGCTCCTCGCCGCCGCCGCACTCGCGCCCGTACTGGCGGCGGCGAACCCCGTCCCCGCCCGCGCGCTGCCCACCGGAACGGCCGGGGCGAGGCACGGCGAGGAGGGGCACGGAAAGCGGGTCAGGCCGGTGCCGACCGGCCTCGACGACTGGGCGGACGTGGCGAAGGCACTGGGCCGCCCCGGCAACATGCTGCGCGACACGATGTACCACACGGGCTTCCCCCGGCGGGATCTCCACGTGGTCTCCGACGGCGTCGTCGTCACCCCGGGGCTCGCGCTGGGCACGCATGTGGCGTTCGTCCGCTACGCCGACGGCACCACGATGCTCATGGGCGACGTGGTGGTCACCGAGCGGGAGCTCCAGCGGGTGACCGACGCCTGGCAGGCGCACGGGATCGAGCAGACCGCGCTCCACAAGCACCTGCTCGCCCAGACCCCCGACATCTGGTGGACCCATGTCCACGGACACGGCCACGACGCGGTGGCCCTGGCCCGCGGGCTGCGCGCGGGCTTCGACCGCACCGGCACCCCGCCGCCGGCGCCGCCGCTGCCGCCGGCCCCGGTCGACCTGGACACCGCGGGCATGGAGGCGGCGCTCGGCACCAAGGGCACCGTCGAGGACGGGCTCTACAAGATCCTCTTCGTCCGCCGCGAGACCATCGCGGACGGCCATCTGATCCTGCCTCCCGGCCTGGGATCGACCAGCGCGTTCAACTTCCAGCCGCTGGGCGGCGGCCGGGCCGCGCTCAGCGGCGACTGCGCGATGCGCACCGACGAGGTCCCGCACGTGCTGCGGGCCCTGCGGCGCGGCGGGATCGAGCTCGTCGAACTGCACAACCACCATCTGTCGGAGGACCCCCGCCTGTTCTTCACCCACTTCTGGGCGGTGGGTGACGGCGTCGAGCTCGCCCGCGCCCTGCGCCCCGCGGTGGACGCCACCGACGTCGTACCGAACGCCTGAGACCCCGGCCGCACCGGCCGTACGTCACTGGGCCCGTGCGGATCACCGGCCCCGTGCCGGTCGCCGGACCGCATTGCGCCGGTCCAGCGACCGGCACCGCCGAATCCGTTCTGCATATGGACCAATCGGCCCGGACCGGCGCGTGGCCCCGCGGGCGACCGGGCACCCATGTCCCGTCCAGCCCGCACCTGCCATGAACCACCCGTCAGATCCCCCCTCTGGAGCTCCGCATGGAACCAGTCGCCGGCGCCCGGCTCTGCCCGTTCGACTACGCCGAGGCCCTCGAATTCGACCCGGTGCTCAGGCACTTGATGACCGAAGAACCCGTCTCCCGCATCCGCCTCCCGCACGGCGAAGGCGAGGCGTGGCTCGTCACCGGCTACGACGACGTGCGTACGGTGACCACCGACCGGCGCTTCAGCCGCAGCGCCATCATCGGCCGGAACTTCCCGCGCATGACCCCCGAGCCGATCGTCCAGGACGAAGCGATCAACGTCATGGACCCGCCGGGCAGCAGCCGCCTGCGCAGCCTGATCTCCAAGGGCTTCGCCCCCCGCCACATGGAGCGCATGCGGGTGCGTACGCAGCATGTGGTCGACGAACTGCTGGACCGCATGGAGGAGCACGGCGCCCCGGCCGACCTGTTCGAGCACCTGGCCGCCCCGCTGCCGCTGACCACCATCTGCGAGGTCCTCGACATCCCGGAGGCCGACCGCGCACAACTGCGCGCCCATGCCCGGACCATGATGGACACCACGGTCGAGAACAAGGAAGCGGCGATCCGGTCCAAGGCCGAACTCCGCGCCTACTTCGAGGAGTTGACCGCCGAGCGGCGCGCCAACCCGGGTGACGACCTGATCAGCGCACTGGCCACGGCGCGCGACGGGGACGAGATCCTCAACGACCAGGAACTGACCGTCATGGCCATGGTCCTGCTCATCACCGGCCAGGACACCACCACGTACGAGATCGGGAACATCGCCTACACGCTGCTCACCAGGCCCGACGAGCTCGCCATGGTGCGCGATCGCCCCGAGATGCTCCCGCAGGCCATCGAGGAGCTGCTGCGCTTCATCCCCTTCCGCAAGGGCGTCGGCATCCCCCGCGTCGCCCTCGAGGACGTGGAGCTGAGCGGGGTGCGGATCCGGGAGGGGGACATCGTGCACGTCTCCTATCTGACGGCCAACCGCGACGCCCGGAAGTTCGACCGCCCCGACGAGCTGGACCTGGAGCGTCAGGGGACGTCCCACATGACCTTCGGATGGGGCGGGCACCACTGCCTCGGCGCCCCGCTCGCGGCCACGGAGCTGGAGGTCGCCATCGGAACGCTGCTCAGGCGCTTCCCGGCCCTGAAGCTGGCGACACCGGCCGAGGAAGTGCGCTGGAACAAGACATCGATCTGGCGCTATCCCCTGGAACTGCCCGTCACCTGGTGAACCGGGAAGCGCGGGTGATCCGCCCGTTCGTGGGTGGCTCACCCGTCGTGGCCGTGGCCGACGCCGGGCCGCCATCGATGATGCCGCCGGCCGTTGGGGCCCCAGGTCCATGCGGGTACACGGGTCGCCGCTCCGTCCAGCACGTCG
>NZ_JBSFBQ010000033.1:0-93157 GCF_053593015.1 Streptomyces sp. NPDC002403
TCTTCATCGACAAGGTCCCCGACGTCGTGGGCCTCTGCCTCGACCCGCCGGAGAAGGCCCTGGTCCTCTGCGTGGACGAGAAGTCGCAGATCCAGAGCGATCCGGTCCGACAACCGCTCACCCGACGACTTCACCTGTCCAGGCCTTGGCACACCACACCCAACGACCCACCACCAACAGAGTCACCGGTATTGCGTCTAGCCGGTGTATTGCTGTTTGAGGTGGTATGAGGTCATGAATGAAAGCCACCGCGAAAGGTGACGAGGAGGTGGGTCCGATGCGCAAGAACACGGAACGGCGCAGAGATGACGAGCGCCATGAGCGGCGTCCAGGGCTGCTGCGGCGGTGGCGGGAAACCCTGGACGAGCACACCAGCCCCACCCAGCGTTCGCTCCTTGCGACCTGGCTCTCCTTCGGGGCCACTTTTGGGGGCGCACGCCTGATCACTCACGGGATTCGCAGCGGCCGACTGCCTTGGGGCAACATCTCCACGTCGGGCGGGACCCACATGCACCATTACAACTTCGGGATCGCCACACTGGCTGGCGTCGGACTGGTCGCCGTAAGGGGTGACGCACAATACGTCGGTCATCCCGGCGTCGGGGCGGCCTATGGCGCCGGAACGGCGCTCATCGCCGACGAATTCGCCCTCCTCCTGGACCTGAAGGACGTCTACTGGGCCAAACAGGGCCGGATCAGCGTCGACATCTCGCTCGGTATCATCTCCATCCTCGGTCTCTACCTCACCGCTGCCCCCTTCTGGCACGAACTGAGCAAAGTGACCCGCCGACATGCCCTGGAGCATCACATCCCCGCGTAGAGCCCCTGTGAGTCGGGTCGAGAGGGTCCAACGGTCAGTGCTTGAAGGCGTCCTTGATCTTCGCTCCAGCCTGTTTGATGTTGCCCTTGATCTGGTCGCCTCGTCCTTCCGTACGCAGACGGGGGCTACCTGTGGCGCGGCCGACGGACTTCTTGGCGCTGCCTTTGGCCGCTTCGGTTTTGTGCGCGAACTTCTTGGAGATACTCATGGTCAACCCTAATTCGTGAGTCTTCTGCTGGGTCATCGGGAGGCCGGCGAGTCAGCTGTTCTGCGGACGTGGCGGCAGCCGGGTTGGTCAGGTGCTGAGCAGGCGGTTGAAGGACGAACGGTAGCGCTGGAGCGCAAGGCGCAGATCTTCGGTTGCCACCTCTTCACCGCGTTGCCACTGGCCTTCGAGGCCTCGCTTGTGCTCGGAGAAGGTCGTGGCCAGTGCCTGCATCGTCTTGGCGACCAGCTGGTCGGCGGCGTTGACGGCGTTCTGGGGGTCGTCGACGAATTCGCCCTGGATCCTCTGCCACCTGGCGCGGAAGTCCTCCTGCTCATTCCCGAGCAAGGGCTCATTCTCCTCGTCCGGTTCCGCTTCCCTGCGCTCACTGGCGGATGCCCACCCGCCACTTTCCTCCCGACTCTCCCTGCCGGTGGTCGTGGCCTCCCCGGGGTACTCCGGTGGCGCGCCGGTCAAGTCCGGCGCTTCGTCTCGGGGGTCCTGCCGGGCACCGGTCAGGTCTCCCGTGGACAGGACGCCCTTGTCCCGCTGGGGTGTTTCTTGGTTGCGCATCTCTTCACTCCCGTCCCTCACGTGTGGGGCCCCGGCATCGACTGGGCCAGGATCGTCATCCTCAAGTCGCCGACTGCGGGCCTCATGCCTGGCCCTCGCGCGGCCGGTCGCAGTTGTGGAGCAGTTCCCCGAACAGCGCGCGGTAGTGCACCATCGCGCCCCGCAGCTCCTCCGTAGTCACCTGTTGGCGGCTGCTGCGGTCGCTGACCTCGTGGGCGGCGCGATAGTGCTCCAGCGTGCGCCCGTGTTCGACCGACAGATCCTTCAACTGCTGCTCGTACCCCTTGGTCGGATACCCGCGTTCACTCATGAGCGTGGTCACGAGCCGGTCCGCCTCGTGGACCGCGTCGCCGGGCCGGTCGACGAACCTCTCCTGCACCCGGGTCCAGTCCTGGGTGTAGCGGTCGCGGACAGGTGCTGGCAGTGGCTTGATGTCCAGCGCGTCGTGGCGTTCCTCGCGCTCGCGCAGCCCACGCTCGCCCGCCCGGCGGCCATGCTTGGCTTCCACGGCCCGCTCGTACTCAGGGCCGAACTGTTCCCGCAGCTTCCGCCGGCGCGTAGTTACCATCCACGCTGCCACCGTGCACAAGAGAAGCACCAGCACGACAGCAATGATGATCACAATAGTTGGGGACATTGAGTCCTCCGCTCGTTAGCCGAGTGAGCCCCCGTGCAATGCGGCCGCCGCCCCTGCCAAAGAGGGCGGTCCACCCGCCCACGCTGTACAGCGGGGCAAGGTCGCGTCTACCAGTAATGCCGTCGACCGCCCACCGCGTGACCCAGGCGTCCCAGCAGGAACAGGATGGCCCCGATCACGATCAGGATGATCCCAACAGTCCACAGAATGGTGATCTTGGCCAAGAACGCCACAATCAGCAGAACGACTCCGATGACGATCACGGTTTCCTCCGATCACGCACGCACTCCACATCTAATACTCCAGCAGGATTTCGCTGTCTGAGCTGGTCTTTCGCCGGGTGGCGGGTGTGTAGCGGGACTTCGGTCGTGCGGGGGCGGTCTCACGGCGACCGCCCCTCGATCGTGCGACAACGCCGCAGGTAGTGACAGCGGCGGGGCAGCCTCCAAGGGTGATCACCGAGTCTGCCACCGCGCAGTGGGACCTGGAACCGGACGATCTCTTCCTGACCATCGGCCATCATTTCGGCCGTGTGGAGCTTCGCGGCCGCATGCGTGACTACGTACGCGGGCTACTCGCCCCGGTGGCCCGCAAGAACAGCTGGCAGCTGGCCGAACAGGCCGGTCACGCCACCCCCGACGGCCTGCAGCACCTCCTCGCCGGTGCGAAGTGGGAATCCGATGAAATCCGCGACGACCTGCAGGAATACGTCGCCGGCAAGCTCGGCGAGGCCGGCGGCGTCCTGATCATCGACGACACCGGCTTCGTCAAGAAGGGCATCACCTCCGCCGGGGCCCAGCGCCAATACTCCGGAACCGCCGGCCGGACCGAGACCTGCCAGATCGGCGTCTTCGCCGCCTACGCCTCCGCCCGCGGCCGCGCCCTGGTCGACCGCGAGCTCTACCTCCCGAAATCCTGGACCGAGGACCGGGAACGCTGCCGCACCGCAAGGGTCCCCGACGAGCGGGAGTTCGCCACCAAGGGCGAACTGGCCCGGCACATGGTGCTGCGGGCTCTCGCCTCGCCGCTGCCCATCACCTGGGTCACCGCGGATTCCGCCTACGGTCAGGACAACCGCTTCCGCCGGCTGCTGGAACAGTCGGGCGTCGGCTACGTGCTGGCCGTCCCCAAGTCTCGATTCAGCGGGGGCTGCCCACGGATCGATGTTCTGTTCGCACAGGCCCCGGACGAGGCGTGGGAGAAGATCTCATGCGGCGACGGCGCGAAGGGACCCCGCATCTACCACTGGGCAGCGGTGCGGCTGTCGGCCGTCGCCGAGTTCGACTACCAGGGCGAGGTGCCTCACCGGATGCGGTGGGCACTGGCCCGTCGCAGCATTAGCAAGCCGGACGAGATCGCCCACTACCTCGCCTACGCACCCCTGCAGACCACGGTTCAGGAGCTGGTGCGGGTCGCCGGGGCACGCTGGGCGATCGAGGAGTGCTTCCAGGCCGCGAAGAACGAGTGCGGCCTGGACCAGTACGAGGTCCGCCGCTACGTGGACTGGTACCGGCACATCACTCTGGCCATGCTCGCGCACGCCTTCCTGGCCGCCACGGCGCACCAGCCCCCGGAAAAAGGGGCGGAACCGGTGAGACAGCCGGGGTCATCGGGCTCACAGTGGCGGAGGTTCGGCGACTCCTGGCAGCTTGTCGTGCCCGGCCCCCGCACCTGAGCGGACACCGAGGGCTACACCACGCGCTGAGCTGGTCGAACTGGCGCCGCCGACGCCAAGCCGTCGCCCGCCGCTGTCACTACCTGCGGCGTTGTCGCACGATCGAGGGGCGGTCGCCGTGAGACCGCCCCCGCACGACCGAAGTCCCGCTACACTCCCGCCACCCGGCGAAAGACCAGCTCAGACAGCGAAATCCTGCTGGAGTACTAACGAGGTGGTGCACGTTCACTTGTACGCCGACACCGGATGCCGCAGCGCGCATCACCAGCATGTGCGTGTTCGGCGCTCATCGCTGCCGGAGCCAGTCCACCGCCTGGGCGGCCGCGAACCCGATGAAGGCGTCGCGCGCGGGGACCCTCGAACGAGCGTCGACGGCCCTGGTGAAAACGGCCACCGCGTACCGGCCGCCGTCGGGGTACTCGACCACGCCGATCTCGTTGCGCACCGTGGGAAGGGTGCCGGTCTTGCCGCTGACCCTGACCTCGTCGCCGAAGCCGGAACGCAGCCTGTGCGGCCACACTTGCAGTTCCATCCAGCGCCGGACATCCGCGCAGGCCGCAGCAGGCGCGGCTTCGTCGCGCCAGATCAGTCCCAGCAAGCGAGTGGCCTCCTGTGCGCTGGTCCGGCAGGTCGCTTCGGGAGTCAGTGCGCGCAGCTCGCGGATCCGTTCGGCCGGCAACGCGGCCAGGATCCGCTCGTCGTCCCGGTATTCGATCGCGAGGTCTTCCTCGATCGTGTGCAACAGCTCCGCACAATCGTGCGGGACCGCCGTCTGCGGAAGCTCCAGTCGCTCCAAAGACTCGGCAACCGCAGCTTTGCCAACCCTTTCGAGGATGAGGTCGGTGGCGACGTTGTCGCTGACACCGATCATCAGCACAGCCAGGTCGTGCCAGGACATCGTGACCTCCTGGTGAAACGTGGCGAGGCCGTACGAACCGGGGGTCGAACGTCCCGGTGCCACCGTGACTCGCTCGGCGAGATCGACGGCGCCATCGGCTGCCTGCCGGGCGAGTTCCAGCCCGACGGGGACCTTGAACACGGACGCGGTGACCACCGGTTCCGCGGCGTCGATGCCCACTTGCCGTGCGCTGTCCAGATCGGCCGCATGCAGCCAGACCTGGACGCCGATGTCTTTCGCGCGGCTGGTGATCTTATCGACCAGTTCGGTTTCGCTGACCATGGTGGGAATCCTGTCTGTCGAGTACGGGCTGGCTACTTCGCGACGGCTGTCGGGAAAGTGAATTGTTCGACCCGCTGCGGAACCCAGAGTGCGGTCACTACGGTCGGCAGCGTGGTGATGACGAAGAAGCCGAATGCGGCACTGTAGGAGAACGTGTCCGCCGGCCAGCCCATCGCGACTGGGGCGACTACGCCAGCTACTTGGCCGCCGAAGTTCATGATTCCGGTGCCGAGTCCGGTCGTCGTGGTGGGCAGGGCCCGTCGCGGGAGGCCCAGGCTGTCCTTCTGATCCGGCTCGGTGTTCAGAGGGTTGTCTTCGCCATGGGTACCTCCGTATCGCTGCGCCGTCTTTGCGGTCTCATCCTGAACATCAAGCGACAAGACCGATTCGTCGAGCTCCACACACATTCGGCTGATACTCAGGAGCTAGCGACGAAAGACTCCTTGTCGAGGCGGGCATGGTGGCGTCCACCGAGCACCCGCCGGACCGCGTACTTCTCCGGTGTGCGGGCCTCGGAGCTGTGCCAGGTCCGGCTGGGCAAGTTGTTCTGGGACCAGGGGCAGTGGGGGCGGTTCCTGGTGAAGGGCAAGGGCGAGGAGATCCGGGGTCTGTTCCCCGACGACCCGTCCGACCCGCACGCGCCGCTGTTCCTGTCCGAGCGGTTGGCGACGGCGCTTGTCGATGTGCCGGTGGCGCCGGTGATCCACCCCTTTCGGCGGGCGCTGAGGGAGGCGTCGCTGGGAGTGTCCGAGGGGGCCCCGAAGGGACCAGGATTCGGCGGCCGAAACGTGTTGAGAGCGCTCCTAGGACCTGCGGCACGGACGCGGGGCTCACGGAGCTGTGGGAGCTGCTGGACGGTGCCCGGGGGCCAATCCTCAGTTGTATTCGAACCAGGTCAGAATGGCCTTGACGCGTCGATTGTCCTCGTCAGGAGGCATGCCGAGCTTCACGAAAACGTTCGCCACATGCTTACTCACGGCAGCGCCGGAAAGAAACAGCTCCGTCGCGATTTCTGCGTTGGAGCGCCCTTCGGCCATGTGGGCGAGCACTTCCCTTTCACGAGCGGTGAGCCGGGCAAGCGGCCCCTGTGGCGAGTCCGCGCGGGTGACGTGGCGAACAACCTCGGGGTCGATCACGACACCACCTGCGGAGACCGTCTCGACAGCTCGCAGGAAGTCGGCGACTCTGCCCACTTTCTCCTTGAGCAGGTACCCGACGGCTCCGTCGGCACCCGGGCCGTTCAGAAGCTCCCTCACATAGGGGCCCGTGACGTAGGCGGAGAGAACCAACACCGGCAGGTCCCGGTGCCGGGAGCGCAGATCGATCGCGGCACGCAGTCCGTCGTCGGTGTTTTTGGGGGGCATGCGGACATCCGTGATCACCATGTTCGGGGCGGCTCCGGCATGCACCAGCTCGTCGACTGCGGCAACCAGTTCGTCGGCGTCCTCGCATTCGCGGATGACATCATGAGCGTGGGAGGTCAAGATTTCCCGGATGCCGGCCCTTATCAGCACGCTGTCATCTGCCAGAACAATTCTCATGACCCCCCTCCCTGGGGAACGTCCTGCTTCAATTTGTCACCATGGGGGTTGGCTGGGAGCGGACGCCACAACCAGCGTCCCGCCACCCGGTGGGCTGAGAATTTCGAGATTCCCGCCGACACTTCGCATTCTTTCGCGCAGTCCGGCGAGCCCGGAGCCCGTGTCGATTCTCGCACCGCCGACACCATCGTCGTGCACACGCACGTGTACGTCTGTCGTGGCGCATCGTAGGTCGATCCGAGCGCTTCCCACACCTGCGTGTTTCGAGATGTTCGTCAGGGCTTCGGACACCGTGAAGTATACGGCGGTCGCAGTCGGTGACGAAAGCTGGGCGTCATCGCCGGTGCTGGTCAATTCGACCCGCAAAGGTGATCGCGCGGCCAGCTCTCGGACGGCGGCGATGAGGCCGAGGTCGCTCAGTTCACGGGGATGGATGTCGCGCACCGTGTCCCTCAGCCGTTCGAGTGCGCGCTCCGCGTGAGCCTGGGCCTGCCGTGCCAGCCGCACGATTCGTTCCTGGTCGGCGGCTGCGGCTGTGGCCGTGGCTTCCAGCATCCCGAGACGCATGACGACGGCGACGAGTTCCTGTTGGGCGCCGTCGTGCAGATCGCGTTCGATGCGCTGTCGCTCGAATTCGAAGGCCGCGGTCAGCGAAGCCCGACTGGTCCGGAGCTCCTCCAGTTTCGCGAGCAGATCCGGGTCCCGGCTTCTGGAGAAGGTGCGCAGGAGAAGGTCGCGAAGAAATGATGTGCCGGTCAGTACGGTAGTGGTGACCGCGCCGAGAACGATGCCTGCGGGCATCGCCAGGAGGGTTTCCCTAACGGATTCAGGGGTGAATGGACCGACCTGCGCGGCGATGCCGAAGAGCCAGAAGACGGGGGAGAACACCAACGCGGCAGCGCTGATGAATCCGAAGAAGGCCACCAGCAGTGACAGCGCGGACAGGAGCACGGCGGTCACGAAAACCGGGAGGTCGGTGCGCCACATTGACCGTGAACGCAGCCGGGGTGCCACCCACTGGGCCCAGCTGTGGTCAGAGGGTTTGAGGGGCATCGTCTCGACGCCGCACCACCGGGCTCTCGAACGGTCACTCTCCGCCACTACCGGGGCCGAGACCGGCGCAACGAGAATGGAAAGCAGCAGAATCGGAAAAGCCATTGCCGCGATGCATTCCGTCAGCACCCTCCGGGCAATACGAATCTGCGCCATGCCCGCCATTGTCACATACTGTGGATCGCGCAAAAGGTAGACCTAGGTCTACCTTTAAGCAGTGCAGGCACCCGTGTGGCTCCCGCCGTGCCCTGCTTAGCTCGATGCATGCCTATCTCAGCTGCTGCTTCCGTGCCGTGCATTCGTTTGCGTGGCCTTCATATGGACTTCCCCGTTCCGGGCCGTCGACGCGAGACGGCGCGCGTCCTGCAGGATATCGACCTGGACATTCCCGAAGGCCGGCTGACCGCCATCGTCGGCCCCTCCGGGTCGGGCAAGTCGACGCTTCTGCTCTGCATTGCTGGTCTGGAGCAAGCGACCGCGGGTTCCATCGAGGTCCTGGGAACGGATGTCCTGTCGCTCCCCCCTCGCAAGCAGGCCGCATTCCGCAGTGAGAACGTCGGATTCATCTTCCAGGAGTACAACCTCGTCAGCTCGCTGACGGTCGAGGACAACATCGCCCTGCCGGCGCGACTCGCCGGCCATCGGGTGCCCAGGTCGAGGGTCGGCGACGCCATGTCGAGGCTCGGTATCGCCCAGCACGCGCGGCGGCGCCCCGACCGGCTCTCCGGAGGTGAACGCCAGCGCGTCGCGGTGGCCCGGGTCGTCGCGAATCAGCCGCGGATCGTCTTCGCCGACGAGCCGACCGGCGCGCTCGACCTCAAGTCGGGTCACGTCGTGCTCGATTGGCTGCAGGCACTTCCCGCGCAGGGAACCACGGTCCTCATGGTCACACACGACCCTCATGCGGCCGCACGTGCTGACCAGGTCGTGGTGCTGGGGTCCGGGCAAGTGCACGCCGTCATTCCTGGTGGCGACTCCCACGCGGTGAGCGATGCCGTCCTCGCGGCGCAGTCGGAGGACGAAGCGGGTGAGCAGGCGTCGTGATGCGACTTGTCCTGTCGGACATTCGGATGCAGGCGTCCATGTGGTTGTGGACGTTCCTGTGCACAGTGGTCGGTGCGGCATGCTCAGCGGGCTCGGTCATCGCCATGTTCACCGCCGTCTCGACAGCGCGGGCGGCGGGTGATGCGCGGATGGTCTCCGCGTCGATCGCGCTCGGCGGCAATATCGTCTTCTTCACCGCGCTTGCCGCTGTGGGCATCGTCGCATCCACCGTCGGTCTGACCTTGACGACCCAGCGACGCGATCATGCCCTGTGGGCGATCCTCGGGATCCCGCGCAATCGCATCAGATTCATTCTGCGCACGGAACTGGTCGTGCTCGGCGCTGCAGCCGGCGCGCTGGCAGTACCGCTGGCCCCTCTCGTCGCGAGCACCGCCCTCGCACAGTGGACGACCACGGGACTCGACCTGCACGGAGCCACGGCCGGATTCCACCTCTGGCATGTCGGGGCGAGCGTGCTGTCCGGGGTGGTTCCGTGTCTGCTCGGCGGCTGGGGAGTCACGCGCCGTGCCGCCAAGACACCGGAGATGCGCGCGTTCCGAGACCTCTCCGATCCACCGGCGCGGCCCGGCGTCACGCGCAGCGTTCTCGCCCTCTGCCTCCTCGCCGGTGTGGTCGGGATGTGGATTCCCGGGCTGGGACTCGAACTCCAGGGCGGGATCGAACAGCGGACGGCCTTCGCTTTCGCCGGCGACCTCTTTCTCATCTGCCTGTTGCTGCTGATGGGGCCGTGGGTGCTCACACCTCTGATGAGGTTCTGGACCGCACTCGTGCCCTCGCGCGGTGTCGCCTGGCACCTTGCCGTGCAATCGTGCCGCACCCGCGCGGCGAGAAGCGTCGCCACGGTGCTGCCCTTCGCCCTCTCCCTGTCGTTCGTCGGACTCTTCATGGTCATGGGGAACGTCATGCCCGGAAGCACCGCCGGGCTGGGCGATGTCCTGGTCGTGCTGGGCTGGGTCTTCGTCGTGTCCTGGGTCGGCGGCCTTGCTGTGATCGCTCTGGTCGGGCGGGAACGCACACGTGATTCCGCCATCGTGACGGTCGCCGGTGCGCGACCAGGCGTGGTCACCCGATCAACGATCTATGAGGGAGTGATCTACGCGGGGACGGCGATCGTCTTCGGCGCGATCGCCATCGCGGTGACGAGTGCCACTATCGCCGTGGGCGCCGAGATCAGCGTCGTCCGGGTTCTGGACGGCCTCCCCTGGGCGACTCTCGGCGTGCTCGCCGGCGTGACGCTCGTGACCACCTGCCTCGCTCTGGCACTCCAAGCCGCCCGTGTGTCGCGCACGGTCGCAGCCCGGGCTCTGCGCTCGTGAAGCAGGGCGACGTCCGTACCGCCGCGACAGCAGAATCCCCCGGCCGGTATTCAGGTTGCCTGCTGACTCCACGGAACGAACTCGCCACCGACGCGATCGCGTCCTTCGAACCAACCACCACCATGAACGGCATGCGTCACCTGCATGTCCAGAATTATGAAGGAATGAATCAATGGGAATGAGGCCTCACACTGTGCTCGCCCTCGGGGGCGTCGCGATCCTCGCTGTCGCAGCAACGGGATGCAGCCCGGACGGAACCCCGGCGAACACAGCCGTGGAATCGAAAATGTTTGATTTCAGTGGGGACAGCCTGACCGTGAAGTCCGACTCCGCCGACCTGGAACTCGTAGCCGCCGATGTCAAGGGCGTTCGGGTGACGCGGCAGGTCAGCGGTACGAAAATAGGCGGCGAAATAGAATCCGGATGGAAGCTCGAAGGGGGCGTTCTCACGCTCTCGCTGGACTGCACGGGTCTCTCCGTCAACTGCGGTGCGAAGTACACCGTGAAGGTACCGCGCGACGTCGCGATCACTGCCGAGAACGACAAGGGGCTCGTTGAAGCCACGGGCTTCACCGCAGATTTCTCGGCCAAAGCCGGCGACATGCGGTTGTCGGACCTCAGCGGGCCCCATCTGGATCTGGAAGGCCGCGACGGAACCATCCAGGGCGACAGGATCTCCGCAAGGTCGGTCACTGTCGCCTCACGGAACGGCGACAACGAGCTGAACTTCGTCTCCGCACCTGACCTCGTCGATGTGCGAAGCCAGGACGGCGACGTTCGGCTCGGCCTGCCGGGGGCGACGTACGCAGTCGACACGGCCGCCAAGAAGGGCGACATCACAGTGGATGTCATGAAAGACGACACAAGTGACCATGCCGTGAGGATTCACACCCGTAACGGAGAAATCGCCATCGGCAAGAGGGAGGCACCTTAGTTGGATATGAGGAACGGGGGTTTTCCCTACCATACCCTCTCCCGCTGCCCGCATTGTTCGGGCGATTCCCTTCGGCCAGACTGGACGAGTCCAATGGTTGCCCGGTTCAGCTGGGCGATCACCGCCACTGGCAGTGCAGTGAGTCGCGCACCCATGGTTTCCGCTGGTTCCCGAACATTCCTTGACTATCCCATCAAGACAGAAAAGGAATTTATCGGTGGCGCGGATTGGCATTACGTTCTTGAAATCTTGCTCCATGCGCTGGCACCGGCACATTTCGATCACCTAAAGCACGGCCGCCGGCATTCATGACACCCCCTCATTTAACGCTAGAAATTAAAAGGTATCATCGCAATGTCTATAAAAGTCCCTGATCTCATGCGAAATCGCATCCGAAGGGAGCCCAGGCCCGCAGTCCATCGGAGGGCGGGAACCACACGGCGGGAGGCTACTGGATACGGCTCACGCCGGCTGCGTACCCGCGCAGCCGCAGTAGCTGTGGCATCGGCCCTTGCGGCCCTCACGATGTCGGCGTGCTCCAATGACTCAAAGGATCACTCGAATTCCGCGTCCCCGAACGCTCCAGGTGTGAGCGCCGAGCTGCAACAGCTCATGGACGCCTCACCGTGGGCAACAGGCGACTGGGGCGTGCAGGTCGCCGACCTGAAGACAGGAAAAGTCCTCCAGTCGAAGAATGCCGAATCCAAGTTCATGACTGGATCGACAGCCAAGACCTTCGCGGTAGGCGCAGCCCTCGACGACCTCGGCAGCGACCACCGTTTCCGTACGCCAATCGTGCACAGCGGTTCGATATCGGAGGCCGGACGACTCACGGGCAACCTGATCATGGTGGGAAGCGGCGATCTGGCTCTCGGCGGACGGACGACTGCAGGAGGACAACTGGACGTCCCCGACTTCGACCACTACGACGCAAACGCCGTGCCGGGAATGGCAACCATCACCCGGGAAGACCCGCTGGCAGGAATCAATGACCTGGCTCGTCAGGTCGCGGCAAGCGGCATCCGTCAAGTGGACGGCAACGTGATCATCGACAATCGGCTCTGGGACCCGGTGTCGATCGGTGGGACGCCTGTCACGCCAACGGTGGTCAACGACAACCTCATTGACCTGCTCATCACGCCCGGCACGCCCGGAAACCCGGCGAAGGTCGACTGGCAGCCCAAGACGGCAGCCTTCACCGTCGACGCGAACGTCACAACCACGCCCGCCGGCACGAAGCCGACGGTGAAGACCGAAAGCAACACCCCCGGGCACATCCGGGTTCGAGGCTCGGTGCCCGCTGACGCCACCGCACCATTCGTGGCGACATTCCAAGTACCCGACCCCGCAGCATTTGCCCGCACCGTGCTCATCGAGGCTCTTGAGCGGAATGGTGTCACCGTCAGCGCCCCGACGCTCGGATCCAACCCCGGCTCCGACCTTCCGTCATCGGAGGAGGTGAAGGCCTTGCCTGTCTCGGCGACGTACACGTCACCGCCCTTCAGGGAATACGCCAAGTTGATCAATAAGGTCAGCCACAATCTCGGCGCCAACCTCTTGCCACCGCTGATGGCAGTCCATCACGGCAAGCACACCTATGCCGACGGAATGCAGATCGAGCGGAACTTTCTCGCCGGCGCAGGTATGGACCCGAATTCGTTCGATCTCGTCGATGCCCAGGGGTTGACCGGGGACAAGGCCACACCAGCCGCACAGACGGAGTTGCTGCGGCATCTTTCCCGCAGTCGCGACTTCAGCACGTTCTACGACTCTATGCCGAGCCTGGGCGTCGATGGATCACTCGCGGATGTCATCGCGCACACCGACCCTGCCGCAGGAAACATTCGCGCGAAGACCGGCACCCTGGTCGGCGCTTTCAAGGGCAAGCTGGCTCTCACCACCAAGGCGCTTGCAGGATACGTTGACGCGAAAAATGGTCATCGTCTCGTCTTCGCTATCTATGTGAACAACGTCCCCGTCCCCAGCAACAGCGTCAGCGACGCGATCGACCTGGCAATAAAGGCCAACAAGCAATTGGGATCAATGGCCGCCAGCATCTACCAGAACCCCGAAGGGAGCAACTAAAGGCTGTCCCGAAACTGTCGGTTCAGGCGGCCGGGCGGTGGCTGCGGGAGCCCGGGAATGGTGCTGTACAGAGTCGTCACGCCGGAGAACTGCGGCGCGGTCAGCGGGTATCCGCTCGGGCAGTGGATCGCCGACCAGCGCCGCGCCTATACAGCCGGAACACTGGAAGCCGGGCTGGTCGCCGAGCTGGAAAAGCTCGGGATGGTGTGGTCGGAGCGGGAGGCGGCCTGGGCGGACGGGGTCGCCGTCGCCAAGCAGTACGCCGCCGTCCACGGCCACTTCCTCCCCCGACCACCGCAACGTGGGAGGGGCATCCGATCGGGGGGTGGGCGAAGAACGCGAGGGCGGCAGCGCGCAGGGCGTGGGAGAACGAGGAGCTGCGCGCGGCCGGCCGTCCTGTGCGGTCGGCGGCCGGGGCGATGACCGAGGCGCGGCGGGATGAGTTGGACGCGATCGATCCGGGGTGGTGCCCGGTATGGGACACCGGGTGGCAGCGGTGCTACCGACTGGTCCATAACCATGTCCAGGCCGGCGGTACGCTCCCGGAGGCTGCGGGCGACGTCGTGGTCCAGGGCGAGGGTCTCGGGCGGTGGGTGAACATGCAGCGGTTCGGGTGGGAGCAGCTGCTGCCCGTGCAGCAGTGGATCCTGGAGAACACCCTCGGGCTCCGGGCGGCCTGGGAGGACGAGCGGCCGGTGAAGCGGACGCAGGACACCAAGTGGGCCCTCAACCTCGCGGCGGCACGGCAGTTCCACGACCGTGAAGGACACCTAAGGGTGCCCCGCAAGCACGTCGAGCACCTGGAACCTGGAGGTGGAGAACATGCTGTCAGGCCGTCAGGACGGTGCTGACGGGGGTGTGGTGGTCAAGCTCGGCACCTGGCTCGACAACGTCCGCAAACGCGCCGCGAAACTCCCCGAGCAGCGCCGGGCGGATCTCGATCAGCTCGGGATGCGCTGGTAGAACGGGCAGGACGCAGAACCCGAGAGAGGGCCGGGATTCGATGGGGATCCGGGTCCATCTCTGGCCCGGCCGGAGACTAGCCGCCAGGGTAGGTCCCGGAGCGCCGCAGGCGTAACCCAGCCACCGAAGGTGCCGCCGCGTATCTCGCTCTCCGTTGGCCTCACCACCGAAACCGACTACCCGAGGGGACCCAACACCTGATGTCGATATGGCCTTCGATCGTTGCCGTGCTCGGTACCCTCGCCGGTGCCCTGACCGCTGGACTCCTCCAGCATCGTTCGGCACGCTCCGCACGCGCCGAGGAGCGTGCCGACAGCCACCGTCAGGATCAGCTCGGCGCCGTCACCGACTTCGCGGCCGCCCTGGACGCGCACCGCTCGGCGATGTTCCATCGGGAGCGCCTGGCCCTGGCCGAGGCAGGCACCGAGCACCAGCTGGAGGCCCAGACGAGATCCCACGACACCCGGGCGGCAATCACCGCGCCCCACATCCGCCTTCAGGTCCTGGTCCCCGGGCTGGTCGGCCCCGCCCAGCAGGCCGCAGATGCCACATACGCGCTGCGCAAGGCCATCGACCGGACCGAGCTGGACGCCCGGCGGCATGCGGCGAAGGAAGCATCCGTCGCCTTTATCGCCGCGGCCGCCATGCTGCTGAGCCCCGACAACCGCTGACTGAGGGTGACCGCTGCCAGCGTTCTGGCGCTCTGTGCGCCGCGTCGCGGTGCCATCCGAGGCACCGGCGCGCGCGGCCCCGCCGACGCGCGAGAGGGGACTGGCCAGCCGCCGATCCCCGAGGCGCCTCCGCCCGTCCGTCCCCCACTCTCAAGTTGACCGGCCCACCCCGGCCGGGCTGGGCCCGCGGTGGTCGATGGCCTCCTTTTTGGGGCCAGTGGGCTCTCGACGGTCCCCGATGGAGTGGTTCGGCCGCCGCAGCCGACTCCCTGAGAGGCCAGCTGGGAAGACATCGGTGGGCCGCTGCGATCGTCGGCGACCACAACCGCCCCGGGCGGGAACGGGAGAGCTGTCCGCGCCGTACCGCGCACGTCCGGGCACGCTCGGCCCCCGGGCAACCTCAAAGGAGAGAGCAGCATGACCACATCCCAGCACGTGCGCCGGACCGGTCTGCGGGTCCTGGTGGCCGGTGCCGCCGCCGTCTTCCTCGCCGCGGCTGCCCCGGTGGCTGCCACGGCGGCCGCGCCGCATGCCACGGCCGAGCGCGGCGCATCCGCGATGCGGGCCGCCTCGACGATCACCTGTCAGGAAGTGGACGCAGACCTGCCTGGCGTGTTCGGGCGGGACTGCAACAGCCAGCAGTGGGGCCCGTTCGCCAACTTCACCATCACCAACAGTGAAACGAACGAGGCGTTCCAGTGCGAGAGCGGGTGGGTCGAGGGCTCCTTGTGGGTGAAGGGTGACGGCTGCCGGCCTGCCAACTAGCGCAGAAGCCACAGGCCACCTCATCGCCCCCCGCCGTCCCGGCGGGGGGCGGTTGTCATTCCCCGTATTGGGACCGGCATCCCCCCGAGTACTGCCTCTCGGATTGGGGTCGGTGGTGGCGGGTGCGTAGGTGACACCCGTACCGCGGTGAACACCGAGGCACCGGCACTCGCGGCCCCGCCGTCGCGCGGGAGGGGACTGGCCGGTCGCCGGTCCCCGAGGCGACCACGACCAGGAGCACGACGGCAAGGACGTCCTGGAGGACGGGGACGGGGCGGGGGTGCGGGTGCTGGAGATGCCCCGGACCGCGGGTCTGGAGGGTGTGGTCGCGAAGCGGCTCGCCTCGGTGCACGAGCCCGGGGTCCGGCGGGTGCTCATGGCCTCCCACGTCACCGCGAGCGGGTCCTCGCCCAGGAACCGGCTGGAGTGGCGAACGGTTGGCTGTGGTGATCAGCAGAGGTTGAAGGGGAGATAGGTGCGATACGGGACGCTGGTGGAAAAAAGGGTGATGACGTCGTGTGAGCTGGGGCCGGGATCGATGACGACGCGCCAGGTGCAGCCGTTGACGGGCCGTTCGTAGCGGTAGCGGCCGTCAGGCTGGACGACGACGGTGCTGGGCTGGGCGGGCGTCGCGATGCGGGTGGTACAGGCGGCGATCTCCTGTGGGTCGATGAGGGTTCCAGCCTGACCGTGGTTGGTGTCGATGTGTGCCAGCGCCCAGCACCGCAGGTTCACGGAGTGGCGGACGCCCGAGGGCTGGATGTAGGAGAAGGCGCGGACGATGGTGTTGTCCGCTCCGTGGGGGCAGTCGGCAGGGTTGACGTCTGCGGGCCGTGGCGGTGGGACCGCGCTGGCTGGTGCGGTCGCTGTGTGCAGGGGGAGCAGCAGGGCCGCGGTGGCGAGGAATACGGAGAGCGGCCGACGGATTCGTGGTGTCACGGGAGCTCCGGGAGGGGCGTCAGCGAACTGGGGCTTCTTCACACGTTCGTGACACATGGTACGCGTCTAGTCACTGTGGGTAATAGGGTGTGGTGCGGGCGCCCGCCGCATTTCACCGGCGTGGAGACGTGCACGTCGCCCTCTTTCCCTGCCTCTAGCCGGATGCGCGCCCCCTGGTCGGGCGTTGAGCCCGTTTCCCGTGAGGCCCCTGACGGGGCTGGCAAGGAGTGCCCGTGACCTCTTTCCACCTGCCGAGCGAAGCCGGGTTCGACGACTTCCTCACCAACCTGGAGATCCCCCGGTATGACCCCGGGATTCCGTCCCGCCCGGTCACCATCAGTGGTGGCGAGGAGGGCGGTTTCGTCGAGGGGGCCAGCCTCGTCTCGTTCGTCGCCGACCTCTCGGCACAGAACCGCAACGACGTCCTGGCCTCGACCCTTCTCGCGCAGCTCGCCGCGGACAAGAAGTATGAGGACGACCCGAAGAACATGAAGGGCTGGTACGACTACTACCAGTACGTGCTGCGCCACAGTTACTGGGATGCCCAGGAATGGGACTTCAACGAAGTCCACGAGTCGAGCAGTATGTTCGGGGTCCAGAAGGTCATGCTCGACGTGATCACGGCGATGGTCACGGGCGACGAGCTCGCCGTCGTCAGGAAGACCATCGAGGCGCTGGACAAACTCCCCAAGGACGACGACCGGATCAAGCTGTGGGACAGCCAGACCCACAGCTCCAACACCGGAAAGTTCCAGGCCGCCGTCGCCACCGAGACCAAGGGAGCGGTAGCGCTCGCCATCGGCGGATTCTCCTTCACCTGCCACAAGCGCGTCGACCAGCTCCTCTGGTTCAAGTTCGAAAGCTCCGACGCCGACTTCTACCAGGCACACCAGACCGCGACGCTCTTCTCCGACGAGTACGCCAAGCACGCACGGCAGAAGATCCTCGACAAGCTCGGCGACCGTTTCGACCAGTTCATCGACGAGATCGAACTCTGACGCAACGCCCCGCCCCGACGGCCGCACCACACAAGAGGATCGCCGTGCCCGAAGTTCTGAGCTGCACCACCTACGACGGCCACTCCTGGTCGCGCCCCGACACCATCGAGGGCCGTCTCACCGGCTACCCGCCCGCCCTCGCCGCGTTTCCCGGCACCGTTGCGGACCAGCACCTGTACTGCGCGTTCAGGAACGCAGGCGGGCACTTCGCCTGGACCCGCACCAACGGCGAAGACGGCTTCACCTGGGAGAACACACAGGCGATCACCGCCTCCGCCCCCGACAGCGGCCCCGCACTCACCACCTACACCCCGACCGGCCACAAGGACGACGACCGGCTCTACGCCTTCTACGCCAAGGGCAACGCTCTGGAATGGCTGATCAGCCAGGACGGCGAGAGCTTCAGTGACCCGCAGCCGCTGAAACTGTTCACGGCCTCCGAGTTCACCGAGCAGTCCGCGCCGACCGCCGCGGTCTACAACGAGAAGCTGTACCTCGCCTCCTCCCTCACCATCGAACGGGAGGACACCCTCGCGGTCGCAGCGTTCGACGGAACCCGCTGGACCGTCCTTCCGGACACCGACAGCTACAAGGGCACCAATCCCGCCCTGGCCGTCTTCCAGGACGAACTCTTCTGCATCCGCGAAGCGGCCCAGGACGGGAAGCTCGCCTTCACCTCCTACAGCGACGAATCCTGGGCCACCGACCAGACCATCACCTCACCCACCGGCACCGCCGAGAACCCCGCCCTGGCCCTCTTCGAGGAAGACCTCATGGTCTGCGTCTTCAACGCCGGAGGCCACAAGGGCCAGGACGCCCTCTACGCCACCACCACCTCCAACGGCACCACCTGGACCACGCCACAACCCCTGCGCCAGGACCCCACCGAAGCCATCGGTGAACCCGCCCTCGCCAAATTCACCACCGAGTTCGTCTGCGTCTCCCACGCCCGATAACCCCGCACACCCGGCACGGACGCGACACACCCCAGCCCACCCCCGGTAACCCCGCCGCATGTCCCACCTGATCCGGCGTCGGCGATGACAGAGAGAAGCACACGATGAAAAAGCTGTACCGCCTGATCCTGGCAACCCTCGCCACCGGGACGCTGCTCGCCCCCGGCACCGCTGCCGCCTCGCCCCCCGGACCCGCCGAAGCCCGGCCACTGATCTTCAAGAGCGAAACCACGAGCAACTGCCTGGCCCGGGATGTGAACAACAATGCCGTCACTGCTCTCTGCAACCAGGACGAGACCCAGCAGTGGTTCGCCGATGAAGCGAACGACGCGGGCCTGTTCTACCTCCGCAACGGCGACAGCGCCCTGTGTCTGCACAAGGACATGAGTCTCGGATCATGCGAGGGCTACGACTCGCACTGGTTTCTCTCCAGCGGGCCTGTACAGGGCCGGGGCTACATCATTGCCGCGGACCTCTCGGGCATCGTGAAGAACGCCAGCGGCCCCAATGTCTACCTCGGCGGTACGGGGTACGACGCGGGCGCCATCTGGCAGCAGATCCGCCCATCCTGAGAGACCTCCCGAGGCAATACCGCGCTGACGCAACGGCCGGGCACTCCACGCCTCCTGCGACCGCCCACCGGTCCTCCCGATCACACAGCACACCAGCCAACACCTGCATGAGGACCCCACAATGAAACTGAGCAGCACTCTCCTCGCCACCACCCTGGCTGTCGGCGCCTTGCTCGCGCCCAGTACAGCCGAGGCACACACATCCGTTCCGAATGAAGCCCGGCCGCTGGTCTTCAAGAACGAAGACACCGGGAACTGTCTCGCACGCAACGCCGACAACAACGCTGTCACTGCGCTTTGCGACGGGAGTGACTCCCAGCAATGGCAAGCAGTGGCCGCGGGTGACGCGGGGATCTACTACCTGCGGAACGTCGACAGCGAACTGTGCCTTCACGCTGGCGGGGGCCTGGCCGAATGCGCCGGTCTGTACGCCCAGTGGATTCTCTCCATCGGGCCCACGACCGGGCACGGCTACATCGTCGCCGCCGACAATGACGGCTTCCTCGCCAACGAGGAAGGCACCACAGTGACCGTGAAGTCCTACATCAGTGGAGTCGGCACGCTCTGGGCGCAGAGCCATCCCGCCTGATACACGAAAGAGCAGGCCCGAATGCACCACTCGGACCTGGCCTGTCTGGACTCGCACCTGGACGAGATCGCCGGACAGCACTACTGCGTGTCGCGGAAGGCTGCGGGTGGGCAGGCGGAGCTGGGTTCTGTGACGTTGTGGATCAGGCGGCCAGGGCATGGTGGCGACGGCTTGGACTGCGTAGTGGAGGCCGTCGCCGCGTTGCCGGCAGTCGCGAAGGCCCTTGTAGTGCTTCATGCAGGCGAAGGCATGGTCCACGCGGGCCCGCACGCGTCGATGTTCGGCCGTGTCCGCTTCCAGGCTGGGCAGGAAGCGGGCGGCCGGACCGTTTCCGGTGCCGGATGACAAGGCCGGTGCTGGTCCAAGCGCCGTCAGCGAGCACGGCCTCGGCCTGCTACCGAAACCCGTGAACACTCTGCCCCCTGCCCAAGACCCGGGTGGCTCCGGAATCCCTGCACAGGGAACACCCCGGAAGGGGATCCGCCGGCGAACCTGATCTGGCCCCCAGACCGGGCAGGTCAGCACCGGACCATGCCGGTGTCCCCGTTCGATTCCGCCGCGGCGAGCATCAGCCCGAGGCGCCAGATCCGTTCGGCGACCTGCCGGTCCGACGCGCCTTCGGGCGGCCGGGCCCCGCAGGAATCGCAGAAACGTACGCGGGCCATACCTCCAGGGTCGCACGCGACGGTGTCCAGCGCGCCCGGCCACACCAGCCCGGATCCACGCCCGGCCAGGGCACCAGGCCCCGGCCCGCGCGAGGCCCCGCCGACGCGCGAGAAGGGACTGGCCGGCCGCCGATCCCCGAGGCACTCCCACCCGCCCCGCCCCCACCCTCTCCATTTCGGCAGTTCGGGCGGTAGGGGGTGCGCAGAGGGGATGTCAGCACCCCGACCGCGCTCGCGCCGGCTGGTGTCGCAGTGGTGGACATCGCTTGGTCACCGACGGCGAGCCCGGACCCTGGACCTGGATGTCCGGGCTCAGCGTCGATTCACAGGCTCAGACTGCCGAGGCCTTGACGCCGCCCTTGCCCCGGTAGTCCGGGGTCTGCGTCTTCTTCTGGGGCTGCTTGTGCTGCTCAGTACGTGTCGTGGTCGTGGCGGAGGTTGTCTTCTTCTGGGCCCGGAGCTTGGCGACCCGGTCGGTGACGCAGGTGCCGTACCCGCCGCGACTGGGACCAGATCACCGGCGCGACCGCCCTGCCTGCCGCGGCCTGAGCTCGGAGCCGGAACCCGGCCCCACCACCCCGACACACCGTCAGGCACCCACACGTTCCACAACGTGACAGCACCCGTTCAGTGCCTCTTTCTGGCCATTCATCCCGTCATGCGCATGACGCATGTCGGCCTTGGACAGGAAACGCCGAGCACTGTGGCGTCCATGGGGCAACATCTGAGTGAATCGGGGGGTCCGACAGATGAGTGGCACTCGTGCCGACAAGGTCCGGATTGAGAACTTTACCGAGGACGGCTTTCTAGTCCTACCTGAATTCCTGTCGGCCGACCTCGTCGACCGACTCGCGCCGGAGGTCGACAAGTGGGTGGAGACAGGCTGGCGTCAGAAATCCATCGATGCTTGTCTGCATCCGGGTGCTGAGCCGCCCCAGGTGGTCGAGCTGGACTTGAAGGCGCACGGTGAACTCGCGGTGTACCCGCCGCTCATGGACCTGCTCGGCCACCCCGACCTGCTGGGGGAGCCCTTCGTCTTCCACCATCTGCACAGCGACCGGCGACCGGCCGCGGGAGCCGGCAAGAGCTGGCACCACGACTACGAACAACGGCCACAGCGCGAGCGCCGCTTACCGATGATCCATGCCCTGCACTACATAGGCGGGCTCAAGCCAGAGTTAGGTGGCTTGGCCGTGCTGCCGGGTTCGCACCGGGAAGTCGCGGAGAAGGACGCCCGCAGCCACCTGGGCACGGCGGTCCTGCCGGGCGAGGTGCTCGTCGACGACTTACCGCCCGGGTCCACCGTCGTACTCCACTCGGCGCTCTTTCACACCCGCCGGGCCGCATCCGCCTCGAACCCGAGCGCGGAGCCGCGTTACATGATCGATGGCTCGTACTGTCGTACGGGCACTGTGTGGCCGCCGGTCAAGCCGTACTGGCGCCAGGTACTGAGAGTGGCGCGCTCACGCGGCCTGGACTCAGGACGTCCGGAGCTGTTCGCCGAACGACACTTCGGTGAGTACGAAGAGGCGGGAAGGTACAGCAGATGAGGATTGTGGGAGCGGTCCGGTTCGAGACAGTCATCGGCCACTTCGCCCAGGAGCACCCCTTCAACGCGTCTGATCAGGCCAACACCAACGACGAGGCCGAAGGGCACATCCGCAACGGGCAGCGGGAGTTGGGCGGCCGTTGGCATCAGGTGCTGCTGGAGGGCCCGGAAGTGTGCGGTGTGGTGCTCCCCTGGCACCTGGGTGAGGACGGAGAGGTGGAGCTCGTCCCCAAGGCGGGGCTGACGGTGGCCGCAGCGGCAGAGCGGCTGGCGGGGTTGGGCGCCTCGTACACGCGCTCCAATCCGATGTGTGCGCTCAAACTCGCCCGGCAGAGCACGGCCCCCCGCCGCCCGTTGTTCCTGAGTACACGGCCCGTTTCGGGACGCGACTACGACGGCTTGGCTGTCCGCGAGGGGTTGATCCATCTGGACGGGCTGCACCGCATGCTCGCCTGGGACCAGGCCGGGCAGCTGGTGTCCGGCAACTGGTTCCCCGCCTATGTGGCCGGGCTATCCCCGGCCCACGTAGGGCATGGCGCTGGGCATGACCAGGACGGACTGAATGTTCACCCCGAGCGGCAGAGCGGCCATCGTGCGCACCATGTCCACGACGTGCTTCACGTCCATGGTGGGTTCGACCCGCCGTGACCCGTCGGCCTGTAGGACGACCGGCTGGGGGCGGTCCTCCGGGGTGACGTTGCCGATGTCGATCTGACCGCAGGAGATGTCGTAGCGGCGGCCGTCCAAGGACAGTGAGCGAGTGATCCCCGCGACCGCGTGCTTGGCTGCGGTGAACGCGAGGGAGTCCGGCCGGGGCGCCTGAGCGGAGGGCGCTCCGTTGTTGATGATCCGTCCACCGCGCGGGGTCTGCTCCTTCATGATGCGGAAGGCAGCGCGGGAACACAGGAAGGTCCCAGTGGCGATGGAGTCCATCACGCGGTGCCAGTCCTCGACGCTCACGTCCTCCGTCGGGGTATAGGGCATGACGTCGGCGGCATTGTTGAACAGCACGTCCACCCGGCCGAACCGTTCCGCTACGGACCTGAAAAGGTCGTCCACCGCGGTGGCATCGGTGATGTCGGCCGGGAATGGGACGGCCCGGTCGCGGCCGGCGGCGGGCGTGAGCGCCGCCGTCTCCTCCAGCGGCTCCTTGCGCCGACCCACCAGGACCACCGTCCAGCCGTCCGCCAGCAAACCAAGCGCACACGCCCTCCCGATTCCGCTGCCCGCGCCGGTGACGACCGCTGTCTTCCGAGCCACGTCCCGCCCGTCCTCTCCTCAAGCAATCCCCTGCGTATGAAGGGCTCTCCGAACGTGCCCAAGCATCCCTCACCCAAACAGGAGACGCATATGACCGGCCATATAAGGGCGTTGGGCGGGACCGACGGCAGTCGAACCTGGTTCGAACGGGCCCAGGCATCGCTGGCGGGTGGCATCAGCTCCTCCTCCAGACTGACCTCGACCGGCCCACACCCCTACCCGCTCTATATCGCCAGCGGGTCCGGTACGCGCATCCGGGACATCGACGGCAACGAGTACCTCGACTACCTCATCTCCTACGGCAGCGCGATCCTGGGCCATGCTGCCCCGGAGCTCACCGAGGCACTCACCGCCGTCCTGAGCACGGGCGCGATGTTCGGCACCTGCAACACCGCTGAAGTGGAACTCGCTGAACTGATCTGCGAGATGGTGCCTTGTGCGGAGCTAGTCCGGTTCGCCAACTCGGGAAGCGAGGCGGTGCAAGGGGCCGTGCGTGCCGCCCGCGGGTACACCGGGCGCTCGAAGATCCTCAAGTTCGAGGGCCACTACCACGGATGGTCCGACACCCTGGCCATCTCCAACCGCCCCGATCTCTCGGAGGCTGGCCCCTACGCCACGCCGCACCCCGTACCCCACTCCCCGGGCATTCCGCCCGGGGTCATCGACGACGTCGTCGTCTGTCCGTGGAACGACCCTCCGGCACTCCGAGCCCTACTGGACGCCCACCGGGTGGATCTCGCGGCGGTCATCTGCGAGCCGATCGTCGCCAACAACGCCTGCACCATGCCCGATCCGGGCTATCTCGACCTGCTGCGGGAGGAGTGCACGGCACGCGGAATCGTGCTCATCTTCGACGAGGTCTGCACTGGATTCCGCACCGACCCCGGAGGAGCCCAGGCACTGTTCGACGTCGTGCCCGACCTCGCAGTCTTCTCCAAGGCACTGGGCGGCGGCCTGCCGATCGCCGCGTTCGCCGGGCAGCGCCACGTGATGGAACCTCTGGCGCGAGGGGACGTCAAGCATGGCGGCACCTACAACTCCTCACCGCTGTGCGCGACATCCGCGCTGATCACCCTGCGCCACCTCAACCAGCCAGGGGTCATCAAGCACATCGAGGACAGCGGCCAGCGGCTCATGGAATCGATCCGCCGTGCCGCCCACGACCGCCGCGTTCCCTGTGTAGTCCAGGGCGTCGGCGCCATGTTCCAGACCGTCTTCACCCCCGACGGCACACCCACCCGCCAGTACCGCGACCTGCTCCGCACCGACCAGGCCCGCTACCACGCCTTTCGCCACGAACTCCTCAAACGCGGGGTCCACGCCAATGCCTTCGCCATGGCCTGCTGGTTCGTCCCCGCCGCAGTCACCGACGACGATCTGGACGCCACGTGCGAGGCCGTGGAAGAAGCCTTCAACGCCCTGTGACCGGCTTACAGACCAGTCCCCCACGCCAGGCGAAGGAGCCGTGCCGCCCGGAGGCTGGGCGGCACGGCCGGTACTGGATCGCTCGTTTCAGTGTCCGCAGCCGGACATGGGGGTGTCGAGGTACTTCCAGGTCTGGGATCCGACCTGGCCGTCGGGCTTGAGGCCACTGCAGCTCTGGACGGCGCGTACGGCGACGTCGGTGCCTTCTCCGAACTTGCCGTCGACGGTAAGCGTGTAGTCGTAGTTGGAGTTCAGCAGGCACTGGATCTGCTTCACCTTCGAGCCGACCATGCCCTTGGCCATGACCTGGGTGCGGTCCCAGTTGTAGCGGCAGCTGGCGCGGCCGGCGGCGCCGGGCGAGGCGGCCGTACTGGGCGGGACAGGAGCAGAGGGTGAGGAAGAGGTCTCGTCCTTGGCTGGACTGCTGGGGTGCGACGTCTTCGTGTTCGTGTCCTCCTCGCCCGTGGAGTCCTGGTCCTTGTCCTTCTTCTCGTCGCCTGTCGGGGTCTTGGTCGGGGCGGTGCTGCTCTTCGGGGGCAGGGGGGTTTCGTCGACCACTGGTTGGTCGTCGCCGGGGCGGTTGTCGCCGCCGGTCTCGGGCGGGGAGACGGCGGGGGTCTTCGTCTCGTGGACCGAATACCAGCGTCCGACCAACAGCAGCGCGGCGAGGGCGGCGGCGATCAGCGCGAGGATTTTGATCCGGCTCCGGGGAGCAGCGGCCGGCCTTGCCGGTTCGGCCGGGCCGGGCATGGACGGTGCGGGAGCCGGGCTGGCCGCTGCGGGTTTCGGAGCTGCGGTGCTGGGAGCGGGGTCCGGGGCTGCCGACGGCGGCACGGGGTCCGGGGCTGCTGCCGACGGTACGGGGCCTGGGGCTGCTGTCGGTGGTGGGGGGTCCGGTACGCCTTGTGCGGGCCCTGCCGGCGCGGGAACGGGCGCCGCTTCGGGCGGTGCTTCTTGCTGGGCGTCTTGGGCGCGGCGGGCTTGGTCGGCGGTGTCCCAGAGGCCGAGGAGGGTGTTCTTGTCGAGGCCGCGGCGGGTGCAGAGGCGTTCCACGGCTGTTCGGGGTGGGAACGCGGTGCCTTTGAGGACGCGGTTCCAGGAGGAGCGGGAGTAGCCGGTGTCGTGGGTGAAGGCGTCCAGGGAGAGGTTATTGGATGCCTTGACCTGCCGTAGTGCCTGGAGCAGTGCGGTGACTTGTGGCAGTGGCTGTGCGGGTGGGTTGTCGCCTTGGTCAGGCCGCATGGGTCCTCCCCCTGGTTCCGATGTGATCGTCGTGTTCCAGAGCCGTTTCTTTTCGCAGGTCAGGGGCCTTGTGGAACGGCCGGGACGGCGCGGTACGGCTGGAATGGCGATCAGGCTACCGGTGGGACGGCGGTACCCCGAATCTTCATCTCGTCGACGCCGCAAAGGCGCCGTGTGAATCGCCTTCCGGGTGTGTGCCGGTGGGTCTGAAGAGAGGTGAAGTCGTGCGGATCATCAGCAAGAAGACGGGTCTTCAGGCGGGTGCCATGGTGGCGGGTGCCATGGTGGCGGGTGCCATGGTGGCGGTCGCGGCCGCTGGATTTGGCCGGATCAGCTTCTCCGGGCAGGAGCAGGCGCAGGCGAACAGTCCGGCCGCGTACGGGGTGAAGGGGTTCGACACGAGCCATCACAACTCCCACCCGATCCAGTGGTCGGCGTCCGTCGGGGCGGGGTACTCGTTCGTGTTCCAGAAGGCAACGCAGGGCACCGGTTACCGCGACCCGCGGTTCGTCGGTGACTTCGCGGGGGCGTCGCGGGCCGGGCTGATGGTCGCGCCGTACCACTTCTACGACTCCGGTTCCGGCGTGGCTCAGGCCGACCACTTCATCCGCACGGCCCGCGCCGCCGGCTACGACGGGAAGCGTGCGGGGCAGTTGCCGCCGGTGGTCGATCTGGAGAAGATCCGCGGCCGGTGCCCGGTGGGGGTGAGCAACACCCAGGTCGCCGCGTTCCTCGCCAGGGCCCGTCAGACGTTCGGGGTGAACCCCATCGTCTACACCTCGAGGGACTTCGCCGACACCTGTCTGCGTGGCAGCACCGGTGCTTTGGCCAACAGCCCTCTGTGGCAGCCCCGCTACGGGAGCGGGACGCGTGAGCCCGCTCCGGTCGGCGGCAGGTACTGGTCGATCTGGCAGTACACCGAGAACGGGTCGATGCCCGGTCTGCGGGGCAAGGCCGACGTCAACGTCTACAAGGGCACGCTGACCCAGCTCCGCGCGCTCGCCCACCTGGCTCCTGGCCAGACCCCCACCGGCCCCGGCGCGGGCACGTCAACGCCCGCCACGGGCAACAGCACCGGGGCCGGTTCCGGGACTGGTTCCGTGGCTGGTGCGGGGGCTGGGGCTGGGGCTGGGACTCGTGGGGGTGCGTCGGCTCCGTCCACGGCGGTCTGGCCGCTGCTGAAGAACGGGGCGCGCGGCGTGAACGTCACCACCGCCCAGCACCTGCTGGCCGCGGCCGGCCAGTCCGTCACCGCCGACGGGATCTACGGCCCGAACGCCCAGAACGTCACCGCCGCGTTCCAGCGGTCCCACGGCCTGACCGCCGACGGCATCATCGGCCCGAACACCTGGAACAAGCTGGTCCGCACCGTTGGCCAGGGCGCGAACGGAGCCGCGGTCAAGGCCGCCCAAGCGCAGCTCGCCGGGTATGGCAACCGCATGGCGGTCGACGGCGCGTTCGGGCCGGCCACCCGGAACGCGGCTGTCGCGTTCCAGCGGTCCCACGGGCTGACCGCGGACGGGGTCATCGGTCCGAAGACGTGGAACAAGCTGGTCAACGGAACCAAGACGACCCAGCCCGCTCAGACCACGCCTGCCCCGACCACGCCCGCTCCGGCGAACGGCAGGCTGACCCAGCGCCAGGCCCTGACGCAGCTCGCCGCGGCCGGGATCAAGGCCCCGGTCGGGCGGACCTCCCTGGCGGGTGTACGTGCCCGCACGATCCAGGGCGTCATCGCTCTGAAGAAGGCCAGCGGTTGCACCATCGTCATCACCGGCGGCACCGAGTCCGGCCACAGCACCAGGGGCAACCACTCCCACGCAGGCGGTTACAAGCTCGACCTGCGTACCCGTGACGAGGGCCGTTGCGTGACCAACTGGATCAAGACCACCCAGCGCAAGGGAGCTCCCCGGGGCACCGACGCCCGCTGGCACGGCACCCTGGCCGGCATCACCGCCGAGTACGTCTACGAAATCCGCCGCAGCGGCGGCGTCCACTGGGACATCACCTTCACCTGATCCCCCACCAAGCCAACTGACACCTGCGCCACCGACGCCCGGTGGGCGGCACCCCATGCGGGTGCCGCCCACCAGGCGTTTCACGGGTACGGCACCACGGGGGCAGCACACCGTTGGCTTCTTCCACGAGAACGGGTTCTGGCACAACTTCTGTGATGCCACTCTGCTTCTACTCGTGCTCGCACCGGTTCAGCCCGCTGACCTGCTGTTTCCGCGCTTCTCCCGAGCCGACGTAGCGCAGGCCATAGTCACAGAAGTTGAGCCGGAACCGGGATCCGTGAATGGAACCACCGCGCCGCTGACCGCGCTCTACGGGTCGCCCGGTGGTCACTTGCTGTGTGACTCCTGGCCCCGGCTGCGGGGCGGGACGATGTCGAGGACCGTCATCATGCCCATGTCCTCGTGGTTGAGGATGTGGCAGTGCAGGACGGTCTTGCCTGTGAAGTTGGTGAAGTGGATGCGGATGACGATTTCGCTGCGCGCGGGCACGTTCACCGTGTCGTACCAGCCGCGGGAGGGTTCGTGGGCCTTCCCGTTCGTGCTCATCAGCTGGAAGTCGTTGGTGTGGATGTGGAAACTGTGGTCCTCGTCCGTGTCGTTGCGGATGGTCCATTCCTCAACCGTGCCGAGGACCGAGGTGAAGTCGATCCGCTGATGGTCGTACATCCGGCCGTTGATGAAGAACTTCGTGCCCGCCGCGTTCTCCGTGTAGACCACGGTCTTGCGGGCCGCGATCGTTGCGCTGCTCAGGTCCTCGTGCGGGGCGAAGGCGGTCGGGACAGCGGCCTGCTTCGCGTGTGTGCCGCCGGTGACGACGGTCGCGAGGGTCGCTTGGGGAAACTGGTTTCCGGCCGAGCCGGTGTTGTACTGGAGGGTTTCCAGCGGGGTGGTGCCGGGACTGCCGCCCTGGACGAGGACGTCGAAGCGGGCGCCGGCGGAGATGATCAGCGTGTCCTGGGCGTAGACCTTCCGGACGGGAATGCCGTCCTGGGCGATCACGTGGAAGAGGGTGCCCGGCAGGTGGAGCTTGTAGTAGATGTTGGCGCCGATGTTGGCCAGCCGCCACAGCTGTGTCTCGCCCGGCCGGATGTTGATGACGGGGTTCGTCTGGCCGTTGACGGTGCGGTTGGTGGCTGCGCCGATGCTCAGGGGATGGGTCTTGATCGAATCGCCCTGGACCTGGAAATCCTTGAGCGCGATCGTGTGTTCGGTGATGCCGCGCAACGACGGGGGCAGGTAGTGCCGCAGACCGTCGACGATGAGGACGCCGGACTCGCCGCCTGCGACCTGGGCGGCGGACTTCATGTCGGCGTGTGAGTGGTACCAGTAGGTGCCGGTGGGCTGGTTGTGCTGCAGCTGGTACGCGTAGTGGTACGACTGGTTGTACTTGATGGCGATGAAGATGTCGTCGGCAGGAGCGCGCGGCGAGACATGGAGCCCGTGCGTGTGCACATTGGTGTCCTCGTCGATGCGGTTGGTCATGGTGAGGTCGATGCGGTCACCGGGCCGTACGCGCAAGGTGGGAGGCATGTACGCCCCGTTGTAGGTCGTCGCGTACAACTGACGGTCGCCGACCCGGACCTTGTGCCGTTCCACCACGATGGTCGCCTTGAGGAGACCGCCCCGGCTGACCAGCTCCGGCGGGTCCTGCAGTCGCGGGCCCAGGAGCGCAGATGCGGCGCGGCCCTCCGCCGCGAGCTGGCTCCCCATCGGTGTCTGGCTCGCGCAGCCGACCAGCCAGGCCGAGGCAAGGACCAGACCGATAACCATCCGGGCCGGCGCAGAACGGGTACTGGACCGGGTCACATCTCTCCCCAAAGAAGTCGTACAGCCGGGCGGGGTGATGCCCGGCTGAAGTCACGAGGAAGGCCGGCGGCCTGTCAGCCGGAGCGTAGGCATGCGCATTTCACGAGCCCCACGGCAACGCGCCGACGACGGTGGCACCCGCCCGAACGGTGTACGCCGTGCGCCAGGGTGGCGGAGCGGAGGGCCAGGAGGGAGGGAGAGTCCGTCGGTGCGCGGCACCCCATGCAGTACCGCCCACCAGGCGCTTCGCGGGTGCGGCACCACGGAGGCAGCACCGAGGGGATCAGGCGGGCTGGTGGGGCAGTTCCTCGTCGGCACGGCCACCGGTCCCGAGGGTCCGCCGCGGAGACGGCGGCGCCGCCGGGCGCGTGCCGACTACGCCTCGGGCTCGCAGTTCGTCGAGGTCGGACAGACGCTCTCCGGGAAGAGCGTCGAGCAGGTCGGCCTGGGCGGCGCGGATGCTGGGCGCGGGAGCCTGGGGGCCTGCGCCAAGAGCGCGGCGGGCAGTCACGCCGGACATCGTACGGGCAGCACATCACCGACCACCCCAGCCGCCGGGATCGTGCTCCAGGAGCAGTGTGCTGGCCCTGGCCTGCAGTGCGGGTCTGTGGTTCGGCCTACGTCGGCCCGTGGTCGGGCCCGACCACAGACCCGACCACGGTCCGCCTAGCTAGTCGGTGACGACCTCCGTGTTCTGGCAGGCGGTCAGCAGCCAGCGGCCGTCGGCTTGCTTCGAGATCACGTACAGCGGGGCACCCTCGCTCTCCTCGCCCGGGGCCAGGTAACGCTGACGGACCTTGACTGCCGCGACGTCGGGACGGATGAAGAGCACGTGGACCACCTCATAGGTGACCTTGCCGTCCCAGCTTGCCGCAGGGAGGACCTTGCGGGTGAACTCCGAGATCGCGTCGAGGCCGATGAGGACCTTGCCGTGGGCCGTCGTCCAGATCGCGTCCGGGTGGAAGAGGCCGAGGAACTCTTCGGGTTCCTTGTTCTGCTGAGAGTGCTCGACGGTCGCGACGAGTTGGTTGATTGCTTCGATGTCTGCCGCGTGGGATGTGGATTCCGTGGTCATGTGGATCATCGTCATACCTCAAGCACGATTGAGGTCAAGCGTGTGATCACATGGCGATGTGAGACTGACCGGACATCTGGCGCGGTTCCGGCACAAGCTGCCTCCTGAGCCCAGGACAACGAACCGGGCACGAGACATTTACATGATCGGCCGGACAAGCCCCTAGTTGAGGACCTGGACCTCGCCCGCTGCGGCGGTGAACGCGGTCTGTCGGGTCTCGGTGAACTCGCCGCCGTCGCCGAAGGCGGGGGCGGTCCACGTGACGGTCCAGGTCGCGGTGGCGGTGCCCTTGTAGCGGCCGTCCGGGCGGCCGGCCGAGTGCGCTCGTAGCGGTGACCGCAGTCCGGGGACGGGGGCTTGCCGCGGTCGGCTGTGTATGGGGTGCCTGGGCCGTGGCAGGTGACGGTGGTGCCGTCGCCCATGTCCCACCGGATCGCGGCCACCTTCGCGGTGGCGATGACCGTGACGCCGCCCGCCGTCGCCTTCGCGGTCGCCGGGCCGTACGACGACGAACGGGTCACCCACATCCACATCGGCATCCCGACCACGTACCGCCCGGCCGCGCGCGGGCTCGCCACCGCCGGACCCACCAGCTTCATGGAGTCGACCGCTCGGCACGCCACCAGCTCGGGGCCGATCGTGGGCGCGGCCGGGCCGGCGCCCGTCGGGACGAACGTGACGCCGACGCGTCCGGAGTCGGGGCAGTTCACCTGATAGACCGCGCCGTCCTTGGCGGTGTGGTCTTCCCAGCCCAAGTTGTTCTTCGGCGGCTGCGGGTTCAGTTTGGTGTAGGTGCAGGGGGGAGGCGTCGGCTTCTTCCCGCCCGTGGAGCTGGCGGGCCTGGTCTTGCCCGAGCCGTCTCCCGGGGGTGTGCTGACGGTTTCCTCGGCGCACACCTTGACGAACATCGTCGCCCCTTTGCAGCCGGAGGTACCGACTCCCGAACCGCCGTCATCCGCGTGTGCGGCAGGCGCGAGCGCGAGAGCACCGGCCAGGGCCGCCGTGGTCGCCGCGGCCCGCTTCAGCATGTCGGGCCGCCCTGCGGGTTGATGGCTGTCACCATCCAGCCGTCCGGCCTCTTCTCGGCCGAGACCGTCATGACGTACCGCAGCGGCTGGTCCGTCGGCAGCGGGATCACCTTCTTGGCCTTGGTGTCGTACGTCTCGTACGACGACAGGTCCACGCAGTCCGTGAGCGTCGCCTTCGGCGTCTTGGCAGCAGTGTCGAGTGCGGTCACCTTCGGGTCGTGTCCGATCCCGCCGCGCACGACCGTCCCGGCCGCCTTCATCCGGGCCAGGTCGTTGCGGATCTGCCCCAGCGCGTCGAGGGTGGCGTACTTCTCCAACTGGGTGCCCTTGGCGTCGGCCTTGCCGTACGCCTTCGCCTGTTCCGCCGACATCGAGCTGTACGCGGCGAGCACCGCGGCTTTCTCCGCCGCGTCCGTGTCGGCCGACGACGTCGCGGGCGCAGCCGTCGCCGAGGCGGCTGGAAGGGCTCCAGACGGCTTCGCCCCGTCGTCGCCGCCACCGCAGCCGGCGAGCGGTACAGCGCCGCCGTGCGCCTCGTTCGAGCCGTCATCATCCAGGCCACCCCAGCGTGTTGATCAGTCGGCGCCCACCGTAACGCGGCGCAGCTGCACGCTCACGGCCCTTTGCCCCCGGCGGGGTGGATGAGGGGGACCTCTCTCCTGCAGAGAGAGGTGTCGGCCCTGGGGCGGTGCTGACCCATGGGCGGTGACCTGCGGCGCAGCGGCGTCTGGGGCAGGAGCATTCGCAACCTGTTGCGCAACCTGTGAGGCAACCTGTGAGGCAACCTGTTGAGCAACTGGTAGAGCAACCTGTTGGGCAACTGTGCCTCGCAGCGATAGATGTCACCTCGCAGCCGAAACTGTCACCGCACAGCCGTTCGCCCTGATGACGGTCCCGGCGCCTGCGCGACGCTCCGGGTCACCGGCTCGCACCTCTGACCGTGCGAGCCGGGCTTGCCGGCCTTGCAAGTGGCTTGCCTGTGGGCGGGGCGGGGCCGGGGCATGCCCGGGAGTGGGGGCACGGGCCCCGGCACGCACTCGGATCCGTCTGCGTGCGCGTCGGCGCCCATGTACCTCTCCCGGCCTGCTGATGCACGTACGCGCACCGATTTAGCCGCGCCACGGTGGAGTTCAGCCCGGCCCCGCCCCGGCCCCGGCCCCGGCCCCGGTCGGGCCGGGGCGGGGCCGGGACGGGGTCATCGGCGCAGCCACGCGGCGACACCGGCCGCTGCGCCGAGGAGTCCTCCGACCGAGCCCACCGGGCCTTCAAGCGTCGGGTGTTCGCGCGTCACGTACAGGGCGCAGCACACACCGAGCAGGACCACCACCGCCCACAGGGCACGTACGGACTGCTGCGTCGCCAGGGGCGCGGCCGGGGCGGGCGCGGGAGGCGCAGCCGGGGCCGGGACGGGCGGGTTCGGCGGGCGGTGTACCCGGTGACGATCACGGGGGCGAGGATGTCGTTGTCCAGGCCGCGGAAGCCGAGGTCGGCCAACGCTCCGAGGCCGGCGGCGCGCAGGTGGGCCAGGATGTGGTCGTGGCGGGCGGCTGTGTTGTCGTGGGTGCGGCCGGTCCGGGCGGCGGATATCCAGATCAGCCGCCCGTTCTCGTCGGTCAGGGCGAGGAAGTGCAGGCCGTGGCGGCGGTGCTTGCCGGAGTAGTTCCGTCGGTCGGCCTCGCCGGTGCGGCGCTGGGTGCGGATGAGGGTGCCGCCGATCAGGACCAGCTCCCCGCCCTGCTTGGCGATCTTCTTCAGGGAGCGGTCCAGGCGCGGTGCCTGGGCGGCGAGCAGCCCGATCAGCTCGTCGTGCCAGCGGCGGACGGTGGACTCGGACACGTCGTTGCCTCCGGCCATGTCGACCAGGCGCTGGTCGTGGCGCAGTACGCTCAGGACGATGATCGCGATCTTCCCCGGCGGCAGGATCCGCCACCTGGACCGAATCGCCTTCAGATGGCGTCGCAGTAGATCGGCGAGGTGGTTGACGGTGCGCGTGGACAGCGGCAGACGGCACTGGTAGACGAGCGGGCAGGTGTCTTCGGCGTGCTCCTTGGTATTCGTCACACAATTCCAACGGCTGCCGGGGGCACCCTGGTTACGCCCGTGCCGAGCCGCTCTGAGTTGCGGTGTTGCTGGTCATGGGCGGGTGGTGAACCGGCCGTCGGGCAGTTTGCGGAGCCAGCCGCGATCGACGAGTCCGACCAGCTTGCTGCGTAGCGGTTCCAGCTTGGCCTTCACGCTGACGTCCACCCCCACTACCTCGCCGACCTCGCGGGCCATGACCGGGCCGGCGATGCGGAAGGTGTCGGCGTTCTGCGCGGTTCGGTAGGCGTCGATGCCCACCAGGTCGAACGGGCCCCAATCGATGGGCTCCCAGGGGCCGGAGGCGTAGGTGATCCTTCCGCCGAAGTGGGCGCGGACCGTCGTCGCGGCTTGGGCAAGGAAGGTGTTGAGGCGTTCGGGGACCGGCCCGAGGGAGGTCCACCATTGGATGTCGGCGGTGGCCATGGCGTGGAGGCGGTCGAGGTAGGTGTTGCCGGGAAGGAAGCCGTGGGCGAAGGCGCTGAGCTCGCAGCCGGCAACGAACACCACCTGGGCGCCGTCCTGTCGCAGGACCTCGGCGCGCTGCGCGCAGTCGGCGAGGAACGGCAGGATCTGCCCCGGGGCAAGGTCGGCCGGGAACGGGGAGAACCACACTTCGAGGCCGGCATCGGCTGCGTGCCGGGCTGCGATGCTCAGCCGCTCGGCGTCGCCGCCGGAGATGCGCACGGCGTCGCAGTACAGGTTGTCGGCGATCGCGGTCATCCCGTGTCGGACTTGCTCGGGATCGAAGGTCTTTCGGGTGAGCAGGTGGCCAGAGAAGGTTCCGGTGTCGTAGTTGATGCCTCGTGCGCGCAACGTCAGTGCCCTTCCGCGTGGGTAAGTCCGTGTTCCAGCAGGTCGAAGGCCAACTCGACGTCCCGGGCCAGAGCGCGGCCGGCGTCCTGGACGGAGGCGCCACCGAGGAGACGCTGAAAGTACGTCTCCTGGAGAGTGAGCAGAGACGCTGCGATCTGGGCGGCCATGAGCGCGGCTGCCGTGGGGCCGTACTCGTCGGCCAAGATCTGCGCCAATGCCTGGCGCTGCTGGTAGAGCAAGCCGTTCGCCGCGTTCAGCAGTGCCGGGCTGTCCTGGACCACACGCACGCGAGCGAGCAGCGCGTCAAGGTCCGCATCCGGTATCTGTCCGGCGGCGAACGCACGATAGTGCGCTCGTAGCGCTTCCAGGAAGGTCTGGTCGGCCGGGCGCCGGGCGACGATCCCGGTCAGGTCGTCGCCGCCCACACTGTCCAGGGCGAGTGATTCCTTGGTCGGGAAGTACGCGAAGAGCGTTGCCTTGGCCACCTCGGCGGCCTCGGCGATCTCGTTGACCGTCACCGCGTCGAAACCGCGCTCGGCGAACAGCCGCAACGCCACCGCAGAGATCCGCTGCCTGGTCTGTTCCTTCTTGCGCTCGCGAAGACCTGCCACACAGGCACAATAATCATACTCGGTTCAAAAACAAACTCGGTCTGCCATTTGATCCACTGACAGATGATCCCTTCCGCGGACTGCCACCCACAACCAGCACGAGCGCCCCGGAAGGCCGTCACACCATCCCTTTGACCTGCTTCTTCAGGTTGGTGGAGAATCAGTGACAGAGTAGGTCGAGGACGACGGCCTCGGCGTCGAGGTCGTCGAGATAGCGGTTGGCTTGTTCCCAGTGGCCGTCTGTGTCCGCGTCCATCCACGCGCCATCGAGGGTGACCAGGGCGAAGCCGGGCACGGCGCACCGGACCGACCACAGCCGTGCTTCCTCGTGTTCCTGCGCGAAGTACGCGACCGGGTCGCTGAGCAGGAACGACGTGTCAAAGTGCGGGTCTCCTGCGACGGCCCGCTGGGCCACGTCCTGCACCAGCGGCTGGGCCAGATGCTCCTTCCTGGCGTCTGCCAGGGAGTACCTTTCAGGGTCGGCCTCGTGGCGAGCGAGGAAGTCGGCGAGCGGGCGGGCCGGCGGGTGCATCGCGGTCAGCTCGGTCCAAGCGGCGAGCAGGGCGTCATGCGTGCGCGCCGCTCGTTTCCGCATACCGTCGAAGTCGAGCAGACCCCGAGGCCCGCCGTAGCATTCCAGCGGCCCGAGGGCATCGAGCTTGGCCTTCCTGCGCGGCACGGTTGAGGCCGTGACGAGCCTGCGGTCGCCGTCGTGCGGCGGCAACACGAGGTAGGCGTTGCCCGCGCTGGAGTGGATGGCCCACCGGTCCCAGTGGCCGACCGGATTCCATTCCTCGGTGAGGTTGGCGTTGCAGGGCGCCATGATGGCAGCTATGGCTTGGGGAACCTTCCGAGGCGAGGTCGGCGGCAGGCACACAGTGGTGAAGAACTTGGTCGTGCCCGGGAGCGTAAGCCCTGGGATTTGTCCGCTCATGTGACTGTCACGTCGGCGGATCGTTGTCTCGGCCATGGGGCGGGGTGATCTGACAGATGCGGAGTGGGAGCGGCTGCGGCCGTGCCTGTTGGTGGGCAATGGCCGATGCGGTAGGTGGCGGGATCATCGGCAGGTGACCGACGGGATCTTGCTCCGGGTGCGGACCGGCATTCACTGGCGTGATCTACCGGAGCGGTTCGGGCCGTGGAAGACGGTCTACGAGCGGCACCGGCTGTGGTCGGCCGACGGAACCTGGGAGCGGCTGCTCCAGCAGGTCCAAGCCGAAGCGGCTGCCGCCGGTAGGAGCGACTGGGACATCGGGGTGGATTCCACGGTGGTGCGCGCTCATCAGCACGCGGCGGGCGCCCGTACCAGCCCGCCGCCCGCGCCCCGCACGTCAAAAGGGGACGCGGGCGGGGAACATCAGGACGAACCGCCGTGGCAGAGCCTTCACGCCCGCCTGGTGGAGGTGGTGAAGCAGGTGAGGGACCGGGCTGCTCAAGGGGCGGCTTCACGACCAAGCTCCACCTGAGCGCCCAAGGCCGGTGCCGGCCGCTGTCCCTGGTCGTCACACCCGGCCAACGGGCCGGCCGCACCCAACTGGACCCCGTACTCGACAAGATCCGCGTTCCGCGCACCGGACCGGGCAGACCGCGCAAGAAGCCCGGCAGCCTCGCCGCGGACAAGGCGTACAGCAACGGGCCGTGCCGGGACATCCGGCACACCATCCCGGAGAAAACCGACAGCCAGGCCGCCCGCCAGCGCAAAGGCTCACGCGGCGGACGGCCACCCGGCTTCGACAAGCAGCGCCACAAGAAACGCAACTGAACCGCCCCGGGTTCGGCAGAGGTCTCAGATTATGGTTGCGACCTGGGATTTCGTGTATTTCATGCAGTGGTTGGCTTCGTACTCGACGGGTGGGACGTGGCCGATCTCACCGTGGAGTCGGCGGTGGCAGTACCAGTCGATCCACTCGGCGGTGGCGAGCTCGACCTGGGAGAGCGTCTTCCAGGGCCGGCCGGGTTTGATCAGCTCGGTCTCTTGAACAGGCCGATCGTCGATTCCATCAGGACGTTGTCGTAGGCGTCGCCGACCGAGCCGATCGATGCCGCGAATCCCTGCTCGGTCCAGATGCCCGCCCAGTGCGAACGGTGTGTACTGCAACCCCGCATCCCAGTGATGTATCAACTCGCCCTGTTCGTACAGGAATCCGTCCCGGTCGCGCTGCCACAGCGCCCTCTCCGGAGCGTCCAGGACGAGCCTGGTCTCCTCGGTGGCAGCAGCGGACCAGCCGACGATGCGACGGGAGAAGGTGTCCACGACGAAGGCGACGTAGACAGCCCCGTTCCAGGTGGAGACGTGCGTGAAGTCGGCGGCCCAGCAGCGGTTGGGGCACTGGCGACGAAGTCACGGTCGAGGAGATCCGGGGCCCGCTCCGCGGCCGGACCGGCGATCGTCGTGATCACCTTCCTGCCGCGGACGGCGCCGGTGATGCCGAGCTTCTCGGTCACCGCCTGCAAAGCCCGTCTCGTTCGGGTAGTCGTCGCGCACCTCGGCGACTCGATCCTTTCATGAAATCGAGCCTCCACCTGACACGGGGCGGTTCACTGGCGGTACGGGGTTTCGAGACCTACGGCACTACGACAGTCAGTGATGTGCCAGTCAGCTCAAAACCGAGCTTTTCGTAGACGCGGCGGGCTGGATTCGCATCGCTCACGACAAGCGAAATGTCTGCCAGCCCGTCGGCCGCAGCAGCGCTGAGCACCCGGCGCAGCAGATTGGCGCCAAGGCCCGCGTAGCGGGCTTCGGGCCGGCGGAACACGTCCGCGATCCACGGCAGTCCGTCACGGTCGGTGATAATCGCCCCAGCGACAACACGGTCCGTCTCGTCCACCACCAGGGCGCTGCACGGAAGGACCGGCCCGAGAACGGAGCCCGCCAGCATGGGTGCCAGGAGCTTGTTGAGCGCTTCTTCGTCGCTGCCGGAATGGTGGTCGGGATGGTCGGCAGGAAAGGCGGCTCGCCATGCCGGGAACACCGCGTCGGCAGCGAGGTCACAAGGGACTGCCCGAAGTCCGTTTCCCAGGGCGCATGATGACCAGTCGGCCGGTGGCGGACACGCGACCAAGTCCCTCCGCATCTCATGGGCATGCCGCATCACCCGTGCGCCACGGCGCAGCAGTTGCTCACCGAGCTCCACGGCTCCCGAGACTGCCCATCCGGACATACCGGAGACGATGGTGTCCACGGGGTCGGGGCCGACCACTTCGGCCAGGTCCGCCCACGGGTGCCCCTCCCGAACACCCTGCAGATAGGTCAGGACCGGCACGCCCTGCCCATTGGTCAGGGTTTGGCGCTGCTCGTCGTTCTCAGTCACTCTTCGTCCTTGAAAGATCATGTGTACTTTGCGTGCGCATTCTGCGGTTCCGCATCCGGTGTCGCAACGGAATTTCCGCAATCTGTGCAGTGAACGATTCACCGGTGCCCGTAAGGGTCGAGTGGGCCGTCCCGATCGCCGTGTCGGCGAGCTCGACCAGGAATCCGCCGTGCACCGTGCCCTGTTGGCTGCCGTACAGGGCCGTGTCCACCAATGATCTTCGGGTTGATCATGTTGGAGGGGTGTCCGCAGGCAATACGCCGCCGTCGTACAAGGGACACCGGTACCCGGTGGAGCAAACGGCGGACGTTGCGCGGGATCGTGCGGCCCTGCCCCGGTCTGGCCGCTGCCTGCTCCAAGCTCGCGGAGGAACTCGTCCTGGCCCGCAGCGCCCAGAAGGCACGCGAGCTCGCCGAGGTCCTCCCCCAGAGCCGGATCGTCGACCTCGATCTACCCGAGCACGAGCAGCTCACCACGTACTGAGACAGCCGCCGGGGCCAGGGTCGTATCCGAGGTTCCCCACGTCGACCTGTCCCGCGTGAGGATCAACGGCCGCACTGGGCTGTCGGCCGATTCGGCTGGCAGCCCGTTCGGTTGCTGGAGGGCGGCCCAGGCAATGATCGCCGTTACGACTGTGGCAAGGCGGGACCGTGGCGGGCCGTGGTCGAGGGGCGTCGTCACGAAGCTCGCGGCGGGGCAGGAAGCGCGGGGCAGGAGCTGCGGTTGGACGCCACCGAGGTCCAGGTCCGCCGGCCCCCGGCCGGCCGCGGCGGGCGCCGTGCATTCGTCTCGGGCAAGAAGAAACAGAACACGATGAAGGCTACCGTCGTCGCCGACCACCAGGGCCGTACGCTCTGGACCGACGCCCTGCGGCCAGGGCGGATGCACGACGCGACCGCCGCACGCAACGAAGGCATCGGTACCTGCTTCTGGCACTTCTCCGACGTGGAGGTCCTCCTGGACGACGGCTGCCTCGGGCTCCGCCGCGACCATCCCGGCCAGGCGGTGACCCCACCCAGGAAGGGAAACAGGATCAACCCGCCCGAGGTCCTCGAAGCCCGCCTACGAGCCCGACACCGGCACTCCTCGAAGCGTATTTCCGTCGAACACGCCCTCGCCGATCACAAACGCTGGAAGCAACTGGTCCGCTGGACCCACCGCCGGGAGACCCTGCCCGTCACCTGCCGGGCCATCGCAGGCCTCGTCTCCGACCGCAACACCACCGGCTGACACAAACCCCCAGCTCAGGCCCCTCACGTCTCCAACACAATCACGCACCAGCTCGTAAGTGCCTGACTGTAATCCCGTGCCTGCGCGGATGGAGAGCGCCATTCGCCGACGGTGAAGTCTGGGAGTGCCCAGGGACTCCATCCCCGTTGTACGGTCGGGCGGGTACCGCAGCCATCGACACGGGAGCCGAAATGGGACCGGATCATGTTCCTGATTGGTTCTGGGAAGTCCTGGAAGCGACACGACCGCGCCTGTCTGCCCTTGAACTGTGGTTGGAGTCCCAGCCGCGGGAGATTCTTGAAGCCTTCGCGCTCGCGTACGAGTCCGCGGCTGATTCGCTGGCTGACTTCTCTGAAGGCGTGAGCGTGGAGGGGGACGTCTGGTCCGAGGACAGCACCGAAGATCTGTGCATGTGGGTGGTCGGGCAGGGCTGCGGGCTATGGAGCTCGGTGATCGCAGGAGAAGTGCAGTTGGAAGAGGCTGCACAGATGTATCTGGGCCGTGCGCGACTGCTTCCAGACTGCGTAGTGCCGTGGGACGAGGATGTCTCGGACCCGAAGCACAGGGGCTACCAGTCTCCCCGGACCATCGTCCACGGCATCTACCGGACGCGTTTTGCCGAAGAACTCCATGAACGGTTCGGGGTTACCTGAGGAGGTTGCACGGCCGGGCAGATATCGCGGCGGGGCGCCCGCGGCATAGACGTCGCTCGTCTCCCGCCTGCCCGCCGTCAGCATGCTCGAAGCCGAGGCGGGACCAGACGAGATGCGTCTGCCCCGGCCGCCCCGACGGCGAGATATGGACACCGGCGTGGGCCGGCGTTCCGGTCTGCCGCGGTAGCCGATGGGTGATTTCCCTCTCTGTCAGCACCGGGGCCGCTGTGCGGTCAGGGGTTTGGCCAGAGCCACGAGGGCTGCTCCCAGCACCGCGCCGAGCACCGGAGCAAGCAGGTAGATCCACAGGTGGGTGGTGTCCTGGGCCAGAAGCGCCGGACCGAACTGTCGTGCCGGGTTGGCCGATCCGCCGCTGAGGGGACCGAACGTCGCGATGATGACCGCGGTGGCGAGCCCCACCGCGCAGGCAAGCAGTCTGCGGCCGGCCGGGTGTGCCAGGAACACGGAGAGCATCATGGTCAGCAGGACGAGGACTCCGGTCTCCGCCGTGAGGATCGCGGTGGCGTCCCATGCCGGGTCGCCGTGGACGGTCGCGTAGGCGACGGGGACGCGGGAGACTGCCGGTCCCGAGACGAGTCGGCCGAGCGCCGTTCCCGCGACGGAGCCGGCCAGTTGGGCCGTGACGAACGCCGGTGACGACGAAGAACAGCAGAAGGCCGGTGAGGCCGAATTCGCAGGCTGCGCGATGCAGGATGCCGGATTCCTGGAGCGGGGCCTGGACGCCCCGCTGGACCTGATCGTGCGCCGGGCGGGTGTGGGGCCGGCCACGCTCTACCGTCGCTACGCCGACCGCGAGGCACTCGTGCGTGATCTCACCGGTGACCTGCTCTCACGCCTTGAGGCCGCGGCCCACCAGGCGGCGCGGGAGGAGGGTGACGCGTACGCCGCGGTGCGGCGCTTCGTCCACGCGGCAGCCGACCTCCGGATGGGCGCGGTGATCCCGGTGCTGCTCGAACGGCTCGTTGTCGACCAGAAGTTGGTCGAAAGCCGGACCCGCACATCGGGGGCGCTCGACGACCTGATCCACGCGGCGCACGAATCCGGCAGGCTGCGCCCCGAGGTGGGGGCAGGGGACCTGATCCTCCTGTCGATCCGGCTGTCCCGCCCCCTGCCCGGTGGTCTCTCCCGGCTCGACACGGACGGCACTCTGCTGCACCGCCATCTCGACCTTGCCCTCGACGGCCTGACCACGCAGGCCGCACCGGCGCCCGCCCCTGCCCCGGCCGAACCGCTCACCTTCGCCGACCTCGTCACCGCCGCCGACCGCCCGAACACGACCGACTGAGCCCCCCGGCACAGCCCGGAGCACGAGAGCCTCCCCCCACCAGGCGGCCCCTTTCGTCGCGGTGCACCGGGACAGTGCCGAGTCCGCCGACGGGCGGGCACACCCGGCCACCCCACGAGGCGCGGCGGGACGAGCTGGACGCGATCGATCCGGGTGGTGCCCGGCATGGGACACCGGGTGGCAGCGCTGCTACCGCCTCGTCCAGAACCACGTCAGGGCCGACGGCACGCTCCCAAAGGCTGCGGGCGACGTCGTCGTCCAGGGCCGGGACCTCGGACGCCGGGCCACGGTGCAGCGGTTCGGTGGGGACAGCTCCTGCCTATACAGCAGTGGATCCAGGAAAAACCCGCAGGGCATGACGCAACAGGTGCCGCAGGAGATTCCGGCTCCGGGACACCGGCCGGCCCAGGGCACAGTCGCCATGCCGGCCGCCACTCTGAGGCCGTGGGGGTGCCTCCGGCACCACACGCCGGAACAATCGCCGGCGGGTTACCGGCCCCAACGAGGAGGCCTGCGGTCAGTGACCTTTACGGCGCTGTGCGTCGAACCGACGCAGCACCCGCACCAGACGCCACACTCCGGCCGCCGCTCCGAGCAGCGCACCCCCCACCAACGCGCCCTTCCCCGCTGGACCAGAGACACCAAAAGCCAGTGCGAGAGCCAGAGCGACGGCAAAGACCGCCGCAGCCAGCACGACGGCAGTCACCAGAGCAAAAACGATCTCCACCGTCATTGCGTCCTTTTCCCACCGCGACTCACGCCCCATATCCATGCTGCAAGTCTCACATCACGTCAAGCCATTGCGCCTGGACCGAACAGCACCTGGCTCAGTGGCCGCAGCCGGACATGGGGGTGTCGGCGTACTTTCAGGTCCGGGACCCGACCTGGCCGTCGGGATTGAGACCGCTGCAGCGCTGCACGGCACGTACGGCGACATCGGTACTTTCTCCGAGCCTGCCGTCGACGGTGAGCGTGTAGCCGTAGTTGGAGGCTGACCCTTTGGAGTGGACACCCTGACAATGGATCTTGATGGTCCAAGGAGGGATGTCCAGGCGGGACGGAAGTCTCCGTATCCGAAGGAGTTCAGGAAGGGCGCTGTCGCGCTCCACCGCGCCGCGGCCGGGAAGCGGACGTACGCGGCGGTGGCCGCAGATCTGGGTATCACCGCGGAGTCGCTACGGACGTGAGTTCGCAAGGACGAGGCCCAGGCCACGCCCGAAGGCCGCGACGGCAGCGTCAGCGCGGCGGAGGAAATGACCCGGCTGCGGGCTGAGGACGCCAGGCTGCTCAAGGCCGAGCAGGAGTGGCGGCTGGAGCGCGAGATCCTGCGCCGGGCAGCCGCCTATTTCGCCCGGGAGGTGAAGTGAGCCCCCGCCGCTGGGCCTTCATCTCCGACCACCGCGCCGTCTTCGGCGTCAAGCGGATCTGCCGGGTGCTCGGTGCGTCCCGGGCCGGCTACTACCGGCACCTGGCCACCGAGCAGACCCGCGCCGGGCGCCGGGCCGAGGAGAAGCGGACCGTGAGCGAGATCCGCGCCATCCACGCCGAGCACCAGGGCGCCTACGGAGCCCCACGCGTCCCTGCCGAGCTGCGCGAGAGGGCACAGGATCAACCGCAAGCGCGTCACCCGGCTGATGCAGACCAACCACATCGTCGGCCGTCACCTGCGGAAGAAGCAGCGGACGACGATCGCGGACAGGACCACGCCGCCCGCGCCGGACCTGGTGATGCGCGACTTCACCGCGGACGCCCTGAACACCAGGTGGTGCGGCGACATCACCTGCGTAGCCGTCGGTGCGACGTGGCTCTACCTCGCCACGGTGATCGGCATCGCTCGAGGAAGGCCGTGGGCTGGTCGATCGCGGACCACATGCGTACCTCGCTGGTCACCGACGCGATCGAGATGGCCGTTGTCGCCCGCGGCAGCCGGGGCCGCGGCGTCATTTTCCACACCGACAGGGGCGCCCAGTACAGCGCGGCCGCCATCACCGACGACTGCCGCCGGTCCGGCATCCGCCGCAGCATGGGCCGGTCCGGCTCGAGCTACGACAACGCCCTCGCCGAGTCCTTCTTCCAGGGCTCAAGCGCGAGTTGCTCCACGGACGCCGCTGGACCTCGAAGGCACAGACCCGGCTCGAGCTGTTCCGCTGGCTTTCGTACTACAACCGGCGCCGTCGGCATTCCGCGCTCGGCTACCTCACACCAGCCGAGTTCGAACGGCAACTGACCACGACACATACGCTGTCACTCGTTGCATGAAACCCGGTGTCCACTCCCCGGGATCAACTCATTGGTGTCCTCGCCCCTGACCGGATGCAGCTGCCGGCCGTTCCCGAGGATGCTGCCGTTGGACGAGCAAGGTCTCCGAGGCGGTGGGCACGACAGTGATCTCCGCCAAGGCCTTGGTGGAACCTTTCACCCGCGTGGGGAGGAAGACTTCGCGGGAGTTCGTGTTCCAGGCACTGGAATCCGGTTGATCAGATGATGCGGGGGATGGTCTCGTTGCGCTTGGTGGACCAGTTGGTGACGACGGGCTTGTCCACGGTGGCCATGTCGGGAAGTTCGAGCTCGGCGGGGTTGGGGTCGTCCTCGGTGGTGGCGATGATGACGTTCCCGAACTCCGTGCCGCCTTCGCCGTCGGTGGTCTTGGGGTTGATCCCGGTGTACGCGACGGCGGAGCCGGAGAGCTTGATGGGGTCTTCGCCGCCCTGCCCGACGGGGGACGCGACGCCGTCGGCGTCGGAGCCGAAGGAGACACTGGGGGTGTTGACGTCCAGATAGCAGGTGATACCGGACTTGGCCCTGGCCGTGACGAGGTAGTAGCTGATGGGCTGAGCCTCCCAGGTGACCGTGAAGTCCAGGTCGTTGGTGCCGCAGGACTGCCCGTAGCCGCTCTTCCCACCGTCGCCGGAGTCGGTCTTGACGGTCGAGCCGCGCGAGCTGGAGCCGCCGGTGGAGGAGCTCTCGCCGGAGGAACTCTTGCCGGAGGAGCTGTCGCTCCCGCCGCTGCCGGCCGTGGCGACGGCGGAGGGTGCCGCGGGGCTGCCGGTGTCCGCGACGTCGTCGGGGTCGCAGGCGGTGGTGGTGGCCGCGAGGGCCGTCACGGCCGCGGCGGCAAGGACGAGACGGGCGGAACGGGCGGCGAGACGCGAGCGCATCATGATCTCCAGCGGCTTTCGGTTGCGGTGTCTCCTGCTGACACCGACGACACTAGGGCCGAGTCGATCCTGAAATGATCCCGCGAATGTCCAGGTTCTGTCTCAGCGATTCGGTTCCATGAAACGGCATTGGGTTTCACGAACCCAGCTCAAGAAGCCCGCACCTGACCACAAGTCAGGAACACCGGTCGGCACCGGCAATCAGAAGACAACACCGCGATCACCGCCGCCACCAAGATGACTTGCGCCCCGGAAAAAGGCCTCTGCCGCCGTCGGCACCGCGAAGCTGGAGGCCGGCGGCAACTACTCGTCCTTCTGCACCTTCCCCGGCCACATCTCGATGGAGAAGGGCAAGGCCACCGTGAAGTGACGACCTCCTACATGAGCGCCAGCGCCCTGAGCCGGATGCTGGACAGCGCACCCGACCGCCGCGAGCACCGCCCGATTCACTCACCCGGCACCCGGCGCCGGGCCCGCCCCGGGGCGATACCTCAAGGGCAGCACCAGAGACACCGACCGTGCCGCCCCTGGGCACCTCTGTGGCGGACCAAGGACCTCGTACCCCGCCGGTCCGCGAGTGCAGCGGCGGCGAGCCGCCCCGGCGCCGAACCGACTCCTCCGCCTTGCTGCACGAGCAGCACCCGTGTGCCGACCGAACCGCTTCGGGCGCCGTGCCCGGATACACCGCCGCGGGTCCGGCCCGATCGCGTCTTCCGGAGAGGCGGAGCCATCTTTGACAACAAGGAGGAGATCCGGCGACAACTCGTCCCCAGGAAGGACGCCATCACGAACATGATCGATCAGGATGACCTGGATATATTCGGACACGAAGGAAGGGACTCCCCTTGCGCCTCCTCCGGATGACCGGAACCGTCATCGCCGCCACCCTGTTACTGACCGCTGCCGCACCCGTGGCCTCAGCCGGTGCCAGACCCAGTGCGGCCGCCGCGTCCGCGCCGATGTCCCCGCCCGGGGAGGCCCTGGACCCGGCAGCGCTCGGCAGCTCCCTGCTCGCCGTCCACGAGGCGGGCATGTACGGCGTCTACTCCAGCGTCCGCGACGGCGCCCAGAGCTGGACCGGCGCCTCAGGGGTCGCCGACGTGAACACGGGCCGCCCGGTGAAGCCGGGGATGCGACAGCGAGTGGGCAGCATCAGCAAGACCTTCGCCGCGGTCGCCGTGCTCCAACAGGTCGAACGCGGCCGTATCCGCCTGAACGCCCCCATCGGCGACTACCTGCCGGACCTGATACCCGGGCAGCGCGGCCGCCAGATCACCATCCGGATGCTACTGAACCACACCAGCGGTATCGGCGACTACATCACCGGCGCCTTCCCGTCCCTGGCGCGCGGCTCGACGGCCAGCCTCGACGAGGAGCGCTTCCGCTTCGTCAGCCCTCAGGAACTGGTCCGTCTGGGGCTCACGGCCCCGGCCACCGGAACGCCCGGGGCCCAGCCCGGCCACTACTCCAACACCAACTACATCATCGCCGGCCTGCTCCTCGCCAAGGTCACGGGCCAGAACCCAGAGACGTACATTACCCAGCACGTCATCGACCGCGCCGGACTGCACCACACCTCCTACCCGAGCAGCCCCGGCATCCAGGGCCCGCACGCCCGGATGTACGAGAACTTCTACGGCCTGATCGACCCGCCCCGCGACTACAGCGTCTACGACATGTCCTGGGCCTACACGGCGGGCGCAGTCGTCTCCACCACCGGCGACCTGAACCACTTCTACCGCGCCCTGCTGACCGGCCGGCTGATCGGCCCAGCGGCACTCAAGGAGATGCAGCGCACGGTGTCGGTGAACGGCATGGACTACGGCCTCGGCCTGTACGCCGTCGACATCCCCGGCTGCGGCCGCTTCTGGGGCCACGACGGCGCGGTGTTCGGTGCCGGCACCATCGCGCTGGCCAGTCCAGACGGCAGGCGCCAGGTGGCCGCAGGCTGGAATCTGATGAAGTACCAACGGATCAACGCGGACGGCACCGGCTTCGAGCCGAGCCCGATCGACGACGCCCTCAACCGCTACGTCATCGGCGCTCTGTGCCCGGCGTACGCCACAGCCCCCTCAGCGGCTCTGTCGGCTACACCAACCCCCACGGTACTCACCGGCGCCGACCTCTCCCCGGAATCCTGGGCGACGGTCCTGCGCTGAACCGATCAGCCCAGCGAGACTCAGCTCGCCGGGCTGAAACGGGAGTCGGATCGCATCCCGCCGGCCCACGGCCGGCGGGACGTGGACCTCGCGCAAGGTGACGATCAGGTCCGGGAAGCAGTCCTCGCGGCGGGCCGAGCGAGGTGGACGGGTACCGGTACATCGACGCAGTGCGCGGCAGCACCCCCTCGGGGGCCAGGCGGTACATGACCTGACGCAGCATGACTCCACCCTCGCAGCCCTCCACGACCTCCCGGGCCCGGTCCACGACAACCGGACACCCGATCCGCTGACGCGTCATACCGGTACTTGCACTTGTACCCATCACGCCGCCGCCGGCCCCACGGAAAGCTTCCTCCCTCCCACGGCCACCACGGGAAAAGCACCTCATGCGGCCAACGGGTCAAGTCGACCTCGTCCTGGGCGGGGTCAGCCACCGCGAATCCCGTGCAGCAGGGTGTCTGCCCGGAGCCCCAGCACCAGACAATGAGATCCACAGTCGCGAGGAGTTGGCTGCGCTCATCTGCTCGCCGGGCTCGCCGCCGCCCGCGAGTACGCCGCCACCCACGGCCACTTCCTCCCTCCGACCATCGCGGTGTGGAAGGGGCATCCGATCGGGGTGCGGGCGAAGAACGCGAGGGCGGCGGCGCGCAGGGCGCGGGAGAACGAGGAGCTGCGCGCGGCCGGCCTCCCCGCCCCCTCGTCGGCCGGGGCGATGACCCAGGCACGGCAGGACGAGCTGGACGCGGCCGATCCGGGGTGGTGCCCGGTATGGGACACCGGATGGCAGCGCTGCTACCGACTGATCCACAACCACGTCCAGGCCGGCGGCACACTCCCGGCGGCCGCGGGCGACGTCGTCGTCCAGGGCGAGGACCTCGGACGGTGCGTGAACACGCAGCGATACGGGTGGGAGCAACTGCTGCCCGTGCAGCAATGGATCCTGGAGAACACCCCCAAGAACACACCAGCCGAGGAAGACGAACGGCCGGTGAAGCGGACGCAGGACACCATGTCGCCCCTCAACCTCACGGCAACACGACAGTTCCACACCCGGGAAGGACACCTACAAGTCCCCCGCAATCACATCGAACACCCCTGGAGACGGAAGACGCACTGTCAGGCCGTCAGGACAGCGCTGACGGGCCCGTGGTGGTCAAGCTCGGCACCCGGCTCGACAACGTCCGCAAACGCGCCACGAAACTCCCCGAACAACGCCGGGCGGATCTCGATCAGCTCGGCATGCGCTGGCAGAGAGGCGGACGGAAGTCGGGCGGGGGCTATGCGCCTGATCCGAGGCGGCTGAAGGACGAACGGAACGCAAGCGGGGTGGCCCAACCGACGCGTCCCGGCACACTATTCGAGTGACCTTTCGATTGATGCCCGGCACCGGGCTCGTCCTCCCAGCGAACGCAGGCGTCCTGCGATTCGGCATGACCGAGCATGCGGCGCAGTGGACGGCGTCAACTCTGGCGGACATCCGCGCCGGCGGGTGGATGTGCGGAGCGCACTGGACCTTCTTCTTCGTTCACTGCGACATCCTGGTCACGGCCTATGCCTGCACGGCTTGTGCCGATCAGGTCATGGGGCACTTGATCGTCGAGCGGACCGAGCGCGTCCCGGACCGGGCCGCCGACGTTCCGGTCGCCCTCGGCGACTTCGACCTCTTCGGCTACCCCATCCATGAACTGACCGAGGTCCTCGACCCGTCGGACCGCAAACTCCTACTGTCCGCAGACGTCAACCCTCAGAGCACGCACTACCTGTCCGCCGTACGCCTCGACGCCTGTGAGAGCGACCGCCGCTAGGTCGTCAGCTCGGGCTCTCTGGGTCCGGCGACGGCGCACGATGAAGAGCATGCCCGCGCCCGTGGCCACCGCTGCGGCAGCCGCGCCCGTGATCGGCAGCGTCGAGGAGCCGGTTTCTGCCAGGGTGCCGCCGTTCGTCGTGGTCCCTGACTGCACCATCTGGTAAATCAGGTCGACACTGGGAATCAGGCGTCGGTGTACTTGGCGGCGTATTCCTCGCTGGGTGGGACGACGGTGATGACGTCGATCAGCACGCCGTCCGGGGCGGCGACGATGAAGTGGCGCTGGCCGAACTTCTCCGTGCGCAGTGGCAGTACCTCGGGCAAGCCGGCCTCAACCACGATTCGCTGGTGCTCGGCATCCACGTCGTCCACCTCGAAGTTCAGCAGCAAGCCGCCCCGGAGCGCGACCTGGTGGTCCTCGGGGAGGGTCGGGTGGGTGTGGTCCAGGAGGGCCAGCTCGTACTGCGGGGCGTCGGGGCGGCGCAGACTGACGTACCAGTCCGCCTCGAAGGTCACCTCGAACCCGAGGTGGCGGGTGTAGAAGTCACGGGAGGCCGCAACGTCCCGGGTGGCAAGCACCGGGTAGAAGCCCCCGAGTTCGGTCGTGGGCATGGTTGTGAGTTTGTTCGTCATGGCAGAGGCCCTTCGGATCCATTTCGCATACCCTGGGTATGTGAACCGTGGCGTTAGCATACCCCCGGTACGCGAAATGGAAAGGGCGGTACTCGCGATGGCGATCAACCGGGCGGAGCAGCGGGCGGCCACGCGGCAGGCGCTGCTGGCCGAGGGACGGCGCCGGTTCGCCGCCGACGGGTACCACCACGTGGTGCTGGCCGAGGTGGCGCGGGCTGCCGGGGTCACCAAGGGGGCCGCCTACCACCACTTCGACAGCAAGGCGGGACTCTTCCGGGCAGTCGTCGCCGAGGTCCAGCAGGAACTCGGCGAACGCGTCGCAACCACAGCCGAGCGGTACGAGGACCTCTGGGAGCAACTCCGGCACGGCTCCCGGGCCTTCCTGGCCGCGGGGACCGACCCGGCGGTGCGGCAGATCCTGCTGGTCGACGCGCCGACCGTGCTGGGCTGGGATGAGTGGCGGGCCCTGGACGAGGAGTCCTCCGCCCGGCACCTCGCGGACGCCCTGACAGCGCTCACCGCGGCCGGAATCATCGCCGATCAGCCGGTGGAACCCCTGGCCCGGCTGCTCTCCGGGGCGATGAACGAGGCCGCGCTCTGGATCGCGCGGGGCGGCGACCCCCAGGCCGCGGAACAGGCGCTCGACCGGCTCCTGGCCGGGCTGCGCACCCCGGCCTAACGTCCCACGCAGACGCTCAGCGCCATTCGAGTTGATGCAGAGAAGGCTGAAGCTGCGGACCCGTATGACAGAAGACCGCACACGCACCGCACGGCCTTTCGCTCGGCCGACTCTACGCGGACGGCCGTCTGCGCATGGTCGCCCGCTCCACGCCGCTGTCCCGCAATGCAGCGGCCAAGCTGGATGCTCTCCTGCGACCGGCGGGATCAGAGCATCCCTGGTGGGGCCGGCACTTCTCGACCGGGTGGGGAACGAAGGAGGCGTTGGTATTCCAGCCCGTGGTGCCCGACCTCGTCGCCGAAGTTGACGCCGATACCGCCCTCGACCTGGCAGGCACCGGCATCCAATGCGATTCCTGCACTTTCGTGGGGACATGGCCCCGGCGACGTCCGGGAATGACCGGGACCGTCGAACCCCGCGATCGAGGCCGCTCGTTGCGGCGCCAGGCTCAAAGCGGTCACCATCGGCCGGGGGCGCCCGCAGGCATAGCGGAAGACGGGACGACCACGGCGGGCAGCACGACCAGGAGCAGTGGGTGACCTCTGAGGAGACGACTGACGCTCGCCACGCCGGCGACCACGAGCCTGGCACAATGCCGGGCAGCACTGACGGGGAATACCCCTCGTTACGAATGACGCTCCCTGCCTGGTATGCCGGCCGGCGGGATCAGACGGTGCAGGTGTCGAGCATCTCGGACAAGGCTGCGACCTCGGCAGGGTTGGCGGTGAGCTGGTAGGTGGCCTTCACGCGGATCCAGGCCCGGCTGTACGTGCACCGGTACGACTGCAGCGGCGGCTTCCAGCTGCCGGGCGGGGTCTTTCGGCACTCCGTTTTGACGGGTGTGAGTAGTCCGAAGGCAGGGGGTCTTCCTGATCGGTGCTGTCAGCCCTCGGCTAGGGTGCCGGGATGCTGGAGAAGGTGGGTGCTGAGGTTCTGGCCGAGCGCGAGCGCATCGCGGCCCGGGCACGGGACGAACTGGTGGCTGCCGGCTTGCCGGTCGTGGCGCCGGGGCTGAATCCGAAGCTGTCACAAGGCGTCGAGGTCACCGTCGACCCGTTCGACGACGACGCCGGCGGGGTGTCGGTGGCCTGGAGGTCCAGCCCGCGGCTGGAGAGCTGTGTGCTGCGTGCGGTCAAGCTCAATCTGCTGGACGATCCGGCGTTCGAGCATCAACGGGTGGTCCTGGAGGCGATGCTTGCGGCGATCACCGCGATCCTGGGGTCGGCCGGGTTCACGGCGCGCGCCAGCCTCAACGACTACGCGCCGTTCACTTTGGAGGTGCTGACTGGGCCGAGCGGCAGTCCGTCGTGGGGGTTGCGCGAGGAAGAGCTCACCATGTCGGGCCGGTCGACTGGCAGCGGCGGGTCAGCCGGTGAATCCGAATCCTGACCAGGCCGAGGTGCCCAGTTGCAGGCTGTGCTGTACGCCGGGCCCGGTCGGCCCGGCGTCATCGTGCTCGACCGGGTGGAATCGCCATCAGGTCACCGTCGGCGAACCGTTCGACGGTCGCGGCGGTCGCGGCGGGATGTCCGAAGGGGTGGACGGGGATCACTGCCGCGGTGCGCGGGGTGATCGCGGCCCGTACGGCGTCGGGGTCCAGGCAGAAGGTGTCCGGGGTGATGCCGGCGAAGACCGGGGTGGCTCGGGTGAGACGGACGGCGGCGGCCGTGGCGGCGAAGGTGACGGAGGGCACGATCATCTCGTCGCCGGGGCCGATGCCCAAGGCGAGGAGGGTCGGCCACAGGGCGGAGCTCCCGGAGTTGACCGCGATGCAGGAGTGCCGGTCCACGCGGCCGGAGGGCGGGGTGGCTGGATCCGGCCAGAGGGGAACCCGGGAGGACGAGGCCCCCGGTGGCCGTGGCCGCCGGCGGGCGCCGCAAGGCCCTCGGAGCCCCGGACGTCACCAGACGACCGGCAGGCTCCGCAGGCCGAACACGATGTCGTTGTGCTTGAAGGCGGACTCCGCCAACGGCTCGGCCAGCCGTAGCCCCGGCACGCGGCGCAGCAGGGTGGTCAGCGCGACCTGCAGCTCGATCCGGGCCAATTGCTGGCCGATGCACTGGTGCGGACCGAAACCGAACGCCAGGTGCGTGCGGGGCGGTCGGCTCAGGTCGATGGTGTCGGGGGCCGTGAACACGGCCTCATCCCGGTTGCCGGACGGGATCGCGGCGACCAGCCAGCCTCCCGCCGCCACCGCGGTAGCGCCGACGGTGACGTCTTCGGTGGCGTACCGCAGCAGCCCGAACTGGATCACGGACAGGTAGCGCAGCAGTTCCTCCACGGCGGTGCCGATGGTGTCCGGGGCGGCGCGTAGCGCGGTCGTCCGTTCCTGGTCCGCCATCAGCACGAGGGCGCTGAGCGCGATCATGTTGGCGGTCGACTCGTGCCCGGCGACCAGGAGCAGTACGCCGAGCGTGGCCAGCTCCGGTACGGTCGGCGGCCGGTCGGTCGCCTTGCCGCGGACGATCAGCCGGCTCAGCAGGTCGTCCTGCGGCTCGACCAGGCGTCGGGTGATCAGTTCGCCGAGGTAGCCCTCCAGCCGCCGGGTGGCCGCGTCGCGGGTGGCCTCGTCGGCGTCGAAGCCGATCAGCACCTCGCTGTCGCGCTGGAAGGCCCCGTGGTCGTCGTAGGGCACGCCGAGCAGCTCGCAGATCACCAGCGACGGGATCGGCAGCGCGAAGTCCCGTACCAGGTCGGCGCTCGACCCGCCGAGCATCGCGTCGATGTGCCGGTCGGTGATCCGCTGGACGGACGGTCGCAGCGCCTCCATCCGTCGCATGGTGAACTCGCCGATCAGGAGCCGTCGCAGCCGTGCGTGCTCTTCGCCGTCCAGCTGGATCATCGAGCCCGGGGACGGGTCGCGCCCGTCGTAGGAGGGCAGCATGTGCATCGATCCCGCGCCGCGGGAGCTCAGCCGGGGATCCGTGAGCACGCTCCGGATATCCTCGTAGCGGCTGACCAGCCATGCGTCCATCCCGGCCGGGCAGCGCACCGGGGACACGGGCGAGTGGGCGCGCAGCCGGGCGTAGGTCGCGTCGGGGTCGAAGGGGCAGGAATCCGGCCGGGTGACCGGGAATTCGGGGACTTCGGACGCCGGGTCAAGGCGGGGTTTCGTCATGGGTGACGGCTCCAGGATGGCGGAGGGCGCGCGCATCGCGCCGACGCGGACGGGGCGGGCTCTCCTCGTGGACCGAGATGGGTCCGGCGCGACGGCCGCGCGGCCGACTGAAGCATCGGACCGCCGGGCGTTCGACCAGCGTGTAGAGGGCCGCCGCGAGGACGAGGCTGATTGCGGCGGTGAGCAGGATGTGCACCAGCCTCGTCGACGGGGCGGCGGTCACCGCTTCGCCCGTGGCGTGCACGCCGTCGATCGGGCCGTACTGGATGACGAGGTAGTGCACGAGGTACAGGGCGAACGAGATCTCGCCGAGCCACACCATGGTCCGACCGCTGAAGGGCGTGCGCGCGGTGCGTACGTCGGCGGCGGCGCCCGCCGCGATCAGCAGGGCGAGTGCGGACGCGGTCGGTCCGGCGCAGAGTCGGAACACGCCGGGCAGGTGGGACTGGACCACCACGCAGGCGATCGTGAGGAGGAACGCCGGCGTCATGCCCAGGCGGATCCACCTCCCCGAGATCACGATGCGCGCCATCAGGATGCCGAGGACGAATTCGAGAATCCTGGTGAAGGGCAGGCTGTAGGCGAACCAGGACTGCAACTCGGCGATCGCCGGGTCCCATGAGGTGGCCGGCCGCGTCGGTAGCGCCTGGGCGGCGAACGGGACGGCGATGATCGCGAGGGCGACGCCCGCCGCCCACGACCACAACCTCGATGGCCGGATGCGCCCGATGAGGCGGATGAGCCAGGGGAACGCGAGATAGAAGACCAACTCGCAACCGAGGGTCCAACTCGGCACGTTGATTCCGGTCAGCCCGCCGAGGGCGTCCAAGTTGGGAATCCAGGGCTCGATCAGCAGCAGCGGCGGAATCGTGTTGATCGCCATGATCGGCACGCCCGCGGCGGCCATCAGCGCCACGGTGGCCGCGAAGGTCACCAGGTGATTCGGAAAGATCTTCACCAGGCGTCGGCGCCAGAACAGTCCGGCGGTGTCGTTCGAGTCGGCGACCCAGGTGAGGATGAAGCCGCTGAGTACAAAGAAGAAGGCCACCCCGACCGGTCCGAGGGTCGTGATCAGGTACGGCAGACCGGGGTGTATCGATCCGACAATCTGGCCGGCCAGATGGGAAACCAGCACGGCGAACGCCGCGATGAACCGCATACCGGTCAACGACGGCAGACGGCTCGGACGAGCGGACGGTTCCGGCGCCTGCATCACCGCATCCCTGTCGACGACGACATACACGCCACCAAGGCTTCTCGGGTGGCGTCCGAACATGTGCGTAGACCGTTGGACCACTATCGGATGGCCCCGTCGGAACGGTCAAGTAGTGTCTCTCCGGAGCGTTAGGAAGCGGCCGGTGGTTCCACCCGGGCGTACGTCTCCGGCGGCACCGGGAAGCGCCTCACCAATTCCTCCATCCAGGCGGCCGGATGGGTGGCCAGCGCCGCACCACCGGGGAGGGCACGCGCTTTGCGGATGCCCTCGATCTGTGCCTCGACGGCGGCCTGAGTGGTGTACCGGTCGGCAACCCACTGACGGCCCGCCTGCCGCACCTCGTCCTGGTCGGGCAGGTCGAGCAGCTCAAGGGCCTTGTCCGCCAACTGATCCGTTTCGAGCTCCGGAATCCGCCACGCAGACGGCGATTCGAACAGTTCCGCTCCGCCGCCACCAGCGTAACCGGTCACCAGGCAGCCGCTGGCCATCGCCTCGGCCGGCGGCAATCCGAAGCCTTCGCCCTCGGGCGCTCCCAACGCGATGAACACCGACGTGTCGGACAGGACGCGAGCGACCTCCTCGTGGGGAACCGCGTGGATGTCGTACAGTTCGACGCCCTTGGACCGCGGGTCGGCGTGGAACAGACGGCGGAGCAGCGTGCTTTCGATCGGGCGCTTGCGGGACATCCACGCGATGCGCCGAACCCGCTCGGTCGATGCCGGTCGGAACAGCTCGGTGTCGATGACGTTCGGCACCAGGTGCGGTTCGAACTCAGGCAGGGCGCGGCGGAACATGTCGACGCCCGCCTTCGAGATCGTCCACAGAGCCGGCCGGACCGACCAGCCCGGATACGGGCCGGGGTCGGGGCAGGTCAGGAAGTTGACGTAGTGCCCCTGCGAGTAGATGACCTTGTGGCCGCCGGGTGCCGGGTCGTGGTCCGGGACCACGCTGACCTCGTGCAGCACGAGCACGTCCTCGGGCCCGAGGTCCAGGGTCATGCCGGACAGCGTCGGCACGTCGTCGTCGAACCACGTGTAGCGGAATCCCGGCGTGGGCGTCCAGCGGAACGCCTCGACGCCGACGGCCCGCAGCAGCGAGACCTGTTGGTTCAGCACGCGAATGCCGCCCAGCGGGAACTGGAACTCGAACGACGCGTAGATCACTCGGCCGGTCATCGTGCCTCCCTGAGAAACTACGATCGGTGAGACCAGACCACGGGGGTTACGGGCGTGGGCGGTTGGGCCAGGGAGGTGGCGTCGCCGTCCTGGAGCCGTGGAGCAACGTCCGTACTCAGAAGCTGGGCCTTCCCCGTACTCATACGCTCAGGGTGGCAGCAATGTCCTCCTGTGTCACCGGCCCGACGCGGTCGAGGGACGTCACCCGGCTACCGGGGCTTTCTCCAGGCTGCCGCCCGCGCCAAGGAGTGGGACGCAGTCACCGGCCGGTCGAGTGCAACTGTTCTCTGCCGACTCCCTGATGGACAAGCGCTGCCGCGGGTTTCGGCCGAAACCTGACGGTCTCCCACCTGGCGGGCCGGTGCCGCTCCCGGAGCTACCGGGCACGTGAGTCCGGTCCACGCGGACGGAGGGCAGAGGGGCTGCACGCGGGCACCGAACCCCGTCGCGGCCAGGACCGGAGACGGGCGACGACGGCAGGACCACAGACGAAACCGCCAGTGTCCAGTCTCAGTGAGAAGCTGTTGTCCTTCCGGACGTGATGGACGCGCTTCCGCTGGCCGGGGATAGGAGTGGTGGGTCCGTGGGAGTGGTGGCCTGTCGGGTCGTCGTTCCCCGGGAGGTCGCGGATGCCGTCGGTTGTTGGACTGCTGGAGCAACACGAACCCGCCGCTCGGCGTCGAATCGACGGGCTGCGGGCGGAGGCCGATTGCAACTCTTCACTGGCTACCGCTCGCTGATCGCATCACAAGGCGACGGGACGCGCCTGCGGCTCCTGAGCCATCGGTTGCTCCGCAGCGCGGTGGAAACCACCCTCGACGACGACAGCAGCCACTTCAGTCAGGCAGCCGGCGACGCCGCCCTGGCAGCCTCGGGACTCATCGACGCGGACCGGCTCCAACGCATCGGAGCCAGTCCCGTCGCGGTCCGGGCCGCCGCCCGCCACCTCACCATCACCAAAGCCTGGGCCGACAGCGGCTACAAGAACAAAGCCATCGAACACGCGGCCACCCGTGGCATCGACCTCGAGATCGTCCAACGCAACCCCCACACCCGCGGTTTCACCGTCCAACCCCGCCCCTGGATTGTCGAAAGAACCCTCGGCTGGCTCATGCACCACCGCCGCCTGGCCCGCGACTACGAAACCCACCCACACAGACCAGCAGCGTGATCCAAATCGCTGCCATCAGCCTCATGACACAACGACTCACCCACCAAAACACCCCCAACTGGCGCGACACCTGACCACAAACGAAACAGACAACCGCAAATCAAACGCTCACTGAGAGCCAACCCGGACACGGAAGCGAGAACTCCCGACTCAGCCAGTCGCGGCTGTAGGAAGCGGGTGTAGTCCGGCACGTCTGCTCACGAAGTGCGCGTAGTCGAGCACTCCCGCCGCTCAGCAGCTCTTCCTAGTTCAGCACACTGGGGTCCTTGGCCCGGAGCAACTGCTGGGCAACGAGCTCGGAGCGGGTCAGCTCGAGCAATCGCCCCATCCAGTTCCGCCCTCGGCCGTCGGAGACATCTCTCCAGAAGGGTGAGTCCGAGAAGCCGGTGTAGCTGATCCTTGCGTCCCCGGTGGACACGAGGACCTGGGCGAGTTCGGGATGCTGACTGAACTTCGCGCGAAGGAGCTCGGCCATGACCGCGAGGCGAACGTTGGGCCAGTCACTCCGGTGCGTTGCCCGGCCACCCAGGTCATGCGCCTCTCTACCGGAGGCCGCATCGCGGATTCTGCTTCTGTCAGAAGCCTCGGCGGCCGACAGCGCCCAGTACCCATGCAGTACGGACGCATAGGACTCGCCGGCGAGCACGATCTGCGCAGGGAATTCGTTGCGGAGCGTGAACAGACCCGGCTGCTCAGGCCACCCTTGTGGGTAGACGGTTTCACGCGATATAAGAGCTGGTCGGCATGGTTCTGAAGGATCGTCGGCATGCTGGATGGCTCGCTGCTCCTGCTCGCTCTGGACTCCCTGATCTCCGCGGCTGAAGTAGTCCAGGACATCCTGATGCATCTCCGCCGTCACTACCGGGCCATCGCCGTCGACGGCCTCACCAATGTTCGTGAGCAGGATCCGCAAGGGACGGTCCTGGCGGTCCATATCCCCGAGGACATAGATCCGAAGATGCGGCGGAACCGCCAGATATGCCGCTCGGAGGAGTGCTCGGTTGGACTCGGCCGGCTCCTGCTGAAAGTGTCGGATCGCCTCCCAGCAACGTTGCGCGGCAGTTGATCGCTCATTGAGTGCTTCGATGCGGTCAGCGACTTCCAGAAGAAATCCCTCTGGTGTCAGCGGTTCGCCACGACGAGAGGCCCACATAGATGGTTCGTCGGGAAGCGGTGGAGCCTCGGGGTTGGTCACCGCCAATCGGCCTCTTGCCAGCATCTTCACGAGGCCGGCCAGGTCCGTACGTTCTCCGCAGATGATCGCTCCGTCCGCGAAAACGACCAAGTCGTCGAGGTAGTACTCACTGTCTGGTCGAAACCGCCGCCAGACGTGGCACCAGGCCCCATCGATCCTCTCTCCATCCACCATCCGATATGTCGGTCCCCGCCAAGTCATGGGCGCACGCTATCGCCTGCGAGACGATCATGGGAGTGACAAGGAAGTCCCAGGTCGCTGCTTCTTGCCCGGCCGGGGGCTGAGGTGGAACGTTCGAGGACGGCCGGAGTGGCGCGAGCATCCTTGGCGAAATGCTCTGCCAGCGGGGATGAGAGGAACTCCTGGAGACCAACCCTCTTTCCCAGGTCCTGACTTCGATGCCTGGCATCGAGGTCAGGACCGGAGCCCGCATCCTCATCGATGTCGGCGACGGCAGTAGCTTCCCCTCCGCCGCCCACCTCGCTGCCTACGCCGGCCTCGCCCCGGCGACCCGCAGCTCGGGGTCCTCGATCCGTGGCGTGAAACCGTCCCGCCGGGGCAACAAGCACTCAAAAGGGCCTTCTTCCTGTCCGCTTTTGCCGCCCTGGCCGACCCTGCATCCAGGACCTACTACGATAAGAAAATCGCCCAGGGCAACACCACGCCCAAGCCGTCCTCTGCCTCGCCAGACGCCGGGCCGACGTTCTCTTCGCGACGCGCCGCGACGGCACTTTCTACGAACCAAGGCCAGCCGCGGCGGTCACGTGACCAGAGGCTCCGCCAACAGCACCACCTGCTCGGCCTCGACATCGAACCCGAGCACCGGATGACTGTGGTCGCCGCCCTCGGCATCCATCAGCACCGGCTTGAAAGGCCGCCGCCCGACCACCCGCAAGAAGCCGCAGAACACATCCAGTCGCTTCTGACCCTGGAGCTCCCGCAGATCAACATCGAAGTCGATCTCCTGCACTGCCCGGAACCGGAAAATCGCCAGCACATCGGCAGCCGGCCAGACCCTCAGCTCCGGGCACTCAGCGTCAGCCGGGCGAGACAGAACTGCCTCCGCCCGGGGCACTGGCAGCACCGTCTCGCCTTCGGAGTACTGAAACGTCCAGCCGCTCACGCTGACGAGGTCCAAAACCGCCTGCCAGTCCTCAACCGAGGCATCAGGAACAATTACGTCCGGCAGCGGCCCCATCAAATCCGGGTCGAAGAAGCCTCGGTAGCCATACACAATGTCTTGGGGCTACCGCAGGGGGTTAGTTAATGCCGTGTGTATCTGGCAGGTAGCACCATTCGGGGATTGGAATCGAGGAGCACATCGGCGGGACCGAACCATGCGGCTAGTTCGCGGATTTCGGGATCTTCGAGAAGGCGGAGGCGACCGTCTTCAATAAAGGGTGTGCCGTCAATGGTGATGGTCGGCCTGTCGAACTGGCAGTCGCAGTGGGCGTGTCCTGGCCCGCTACGGTCAGGCTCCCCCTCCTCGGTCAGGGCGTCCAGGCCAAGGTAGAACGCACCGGCGTGCTTCTCCCGTTCGAACTGGGTGCCACCGCTTGAGCGCACTTTCGGGTTGAGTCCGATCAGGGCGTGCCGCAGGTAGTAGCCCCTTGATGAATAGTGACGCAGCTCGGTGGCGGCAGTCGCGCCCTCGATCGCTGTTACCACGTTGTTGGTGAGTTCGATCGTGGTGGGCTCGGCCGGTGTGCCAGTGACCGTGGACTCCTCGACGACCAGCAGCCCGTCGGTGCGGTTGGGGTAGAAGTTGACGCCACCGTAAGGGAAGGGCCGCCACATTCCAGCGATGAGAGGAGCGTGATGGCCACTGGTGGCGAAGTCACGGAAGGTCACGTCGGTGCCTGCAGCGGTGGTTACCCGGATCTCGCTGGCTGCGGCGAGTTGTGCGGTCGCCTTGGCTTCCAAGGCGAAATACAGCTCCAGCGGGAAGCGGGCACCGGTGGCCAGAGCCGATGCGGTCGCGGTCTGGTGCAGTGAGAGGAACCGGGCCTTGCGCTTGGCAACCTCGTCGAAGAACAAGCGGTCGCTGTGCACCTCACCCCACCATGTGCAGGAGAGCACCACATCAGCCTCGGCGTGGATGGCCGACAGCATTGGTGATGGCCGCTCGGAGTCCCAGCCACCCGCGCTGAACGGGGGAACGGCCAGAACGTGCACCTCGGCGTTGCGATAGGCGGCTGCTGCCGCCAGTGCCTGCACCACCACAGGGTCCACCGAGTTCTCCGTCAGGATCAGCACCTGTTCGCCGTCGGCAACGGCGGTGTACTCCATGACGTTATAGGCGCCGGGCATGAGTTCGGTGATGGACAGCGGTGCTGCCATGGGAGTGTCCAAGTAACTGAAGCAGGTCGTTCCGTTCATGCGGATCGAATCCTTTCCGGTGTCAGCTGGGCGGTCGTTGATTACGGGAGGCGGACGGCGCGACCAGCACCAAGGCCGAAGAGGCCCTGAACGATGGTCAGCGCGACAAGAAGGCCGAGCGGGACAGTCCACCCACCGGCGAGGTCGTGGGCTGAGCCGAACAGCAGGGGCCCAACGGCGGCCAGGAGGTAGCCGACGCTTTGGGCCATGCCGGACAGCGCGGCGGCCTGGGACGCGTCGGCCGCGCGCTGGCCTTGGAACGTCAGTGCCAACACCAGGCAGGCGCCGCCGCCAAGGCCGATCAGCACACTCCACACGGTCGCCATCTCGGGGGCCAGGAGCAGCCCCAGGTATCCGGTGGCGCACATCAATGAACCGCTGACGGCCAGCAGCCGTTGGTCAGTGAGTTGTCGGGCGAGTATCGGCACGGTACTGCTGGAGACCAGACCGGTCACCTGGAGCAGGAACAGCTGCCAGCCGGCGGCGCCTTCGGAGGCGCCGTGGTCGTGCACGATGCTGGGCAACCACGCGATCGTGGTGTAAAAACCGAGGGACTGCAGTCCCATGAACGCACTGACCTGCCAGGCCAGTGGGTAACGCCACAGGGTGTGCGCCTGCCCCGCTACGGGGGCGGTGGATGTTACGGGTCGGCGACGGGCCAGTCGCGGTGCCCAGGCCAGGACCCCGAGCAGCGCCAGCACCGCCCAGCAGCCCAACGCGGTATGCCATCCTCCGGGAAGATGGTCGGCCAGGGGCACGGACACCCCGGAGGAGACCGCGGCTATCAACCCCATGACCGTGACGTAGAGCCCGGTGACTGCGGCGATCCGCCGTTCGGGAACAGTGCTCTTGACCAGCGAGGGCAGCAGCACGTTGCCGTAGGCGATCGCTGCTGCCATGACCACGGTGCCGGCGAACAAGGTCACCATGCCTGGTAGCGAGCGCAGCACAATGCCGACCGTCAGCACCAGCAGAGCGATCCACAAGACACGCTCGGTTCCGTGGCGCTGCGCACTCCTGCCCACCAGGGGTGACGTGGCCGCGAAAGCCAGCAGTGGCAAAGCGTTGAGCAGTCCTGCCGCGGTGCTGGACAAGCCGGTGTCGTGTTCGATCATCGGCAGCACCGAGCCGACACCTGTCAGCGGCGCCCGCAGATTCGCCGCAACAAGCAAGATCCCAACCAGGAGCAACCCCACGCGAGGCGCTCCGTCCTCGTGACCGTCGGATTCGACCCCGGGAGCGTCAGCGCCTTTCGGAACAGTCACGCTCATGCACCCCCTCTTGCCCCAGCGCGGCGCGACGGCTGATCCGCACGAGCGTGGAGGTGGCGGAGCGGGCAGTCACCGCATCTCCCGCCGCAATGGCCTCTACGAGGGTGGTGTGCCAGTGGTCGTGTTCGGCGGCGATATCCCTGTCCCAGGTCAGCCCGGCGACCGCTGCGGCCAGCGCGCTCCCCAAATGCTTGTAGACCTCGGCAAGCAATCCGTTCCCGCCGGCTTCCACCACCGCCAGGTGGAATGAGCCATCGACGTCAGCCAACGCGGTCATCTCACCGGCACAGTTGGTCTCCTGCGCCTTGTGCAGCAGCTCCCGCAATCGCTTCACGTCTGCGCTCGTCCGACGTTGCGCGGCCAGCCCCGCAGCATGCTCCTCCAATACCGCGCGCAGCTCGAAGACATCGGACAGGTGTGCCGTTGCCGCCCTGCGCACCAGCACTGCCTCCAACTCGCTGGCGACCCGGACATAGGTGCCGTCTCCGGCACGGGCTTCCAGCAGGCCCAGATGCACCAAAGCACGCAAGGCCTCTCGCACGGTGTTGCGACTGATTCCGAGAATCGCGACCAACTCGTGTTCGGAAGGTACGCGACTACCGACCGGCCAGCGGCCGGAGGCGATCTGCTCCCGTAGTTGATCAGCGGCCTGGGCGGACAGGGTCGCGGCACGGCGCGGCTCTCTCAAACCCTCCATGCAAACCTCCAAATGTTGGACAGCTGCAGATAAACACATGACGCCTCCACTGTGGCAAGGTGACCTATGTCACACCACGGGCTGTCGGGAGCGTCGGAGCAGCCGCAGGCGCTTGAGGTGTCCGCGTGACGGCGGTGTGCGGCCTTCCCCGGCCGGGGCCGGCCCCTGAGGGCCATGCAGTTGCTTCAAGTTGATGCTTTCAATCCTGAGCTCCTGGTTGGCGCTGTCGCGTTAGCGTCTTGGTGTGATCACAGAGAGCACCTCGTACTGGTCGCCATTCGGAAGAACGACGGCAGCTTGAGTGCGCAGTGGACGGCTGACCGGCTCGGCGAAGACGAGCACGGCGTGCGGTTGGGCACGGCGCAGAGGAGTCCGACGGGCTCCCCTGCGAAAGAGCCAGGTTCCGCCGGCCTTCTGCTCGGGCACGGCCTGCCCTGCTCCTCATGCCGGTGCTCGTCCGGCCGGGCCTGCTGTACGTCGGTGACGAACCGCCGGTCGCAGTCCTCGCACGGACGGGCACGAGCCGGAGAGCCCGCCAAGGCCGGCTGACCTTTGCCGGAACGCGGTCGGGCCCAGGAGCAGCAAAAATTGGGCGACGTGTTCGCGGAGCATCGCCGAGGATGGCCGCCATGACCCACGTGATCGAAGCCCCCCATGCCGAAGACGCCGCTTCTCTGGGGCCTGTGCAGTTGAGGGCCTGGCTGCAGACGTATCTCAATGACGAAGCGGGGATCGATGAGACATGGATCCGTGAACAGCGCGGCGCCGCCGCGACCGCGGAAGGGGTCACACAGTGGCGGGAGTTCATCGAGGCGGTGAAGCAACAACCAGACCTGTTGTTTTGCCGTGTCGTCCGCTTGGATACGGAGATCGTCGGCTTCCTCTGCGGCCGTCGGGACGAGGTGGTCACCCTCGGGCCAATGTATCTCCTGAACGAAGCCCAGGGCCAAGGCGTCGGAGGCCGATTGATGAGTGAGTTCCTCGCCTGGGTGGGAAGCACACCGGTGCGTCTTTGGGTCACTGATTACAACGAACGAGCGGTCCGCTTCTACGAGCGCTACGGATTCAAGGCCACAGGCGAGCGAGAGCTCTGGCGAGGGAAACTGCCCAATGTGCGCATGACCCGAGACTCTCCGTCGAACGACAACCTCAGCTGAGTGAGCACAGGCCAGGTCGGCTGAGACGTGACCGCAGGCTACCTCGACGGCCAGCCGCGCCCTGACAGGCGGCTGCGGCTGATGTTCGGCCGCGCAGGATTCGCCCTGTTGAGGAAGAAAGTCCTGCTCTCGTGACTCATGCGGAGGATCAACGAGAGGGCAGACCGGTTGGGCGATCCAGGGCATACACCGTGACTGGGCTGCCCTGCAGTTGGTCCTCGCGACGCGGCGAGAACCCCAGACGCTCGGCCACCTTCACCGATGCCTCGTTGCCCGGCCGCATGAGAGCCGTGAAGTAGTCGTTTTCAAGCGCGGCAAAACCCCAGTCCAGACACGACAGAGCGGCCTCGGTCGCATACCCGTGCCCCCAGTGATCCGCTCGGAGAGTCCAACCCAGTTCCACTTCATCGAACTGTTCCCAGTACTGCAGACCGCTTCGACCGACGAATGCGCCGCTCGACTTGAGCTCAATGGCGCACAGACCATGACCTCGTTCATCCCACTGCCGCTCGATCCCAGTGAGTCGTTCCAGCGCCTGTTGACGCGAGAAAGCTCCGACGAAGCGGTTGACCAGCGGGTCAGTATGAAGCTCGACGAAAACGTCGAGGTCAGACACACGAAGAGGTCGCAGAAGCAACCGATCATGCGTCTGAGCATAGATCTCGGCACCAACCGAACCGACGCAATCTCAGCCACATCACCGGGCGTGAACGCACCACAAAAAATGTGGACCGGAGCCACGACTCGTGAACAAAGCCAGGCGGTGTCCGATTCGAGGGGCCCACACCTTCGGTCACATCTGCGGAACACCGCTGGAGGCAACTGTCCGGCCAACGGTTCAGCCGCTGCTCGGTGCAACCTTCTCCGGGGCAGGCGCGGTCTCCAGACGGTCCAGGCGTTCGCAGAGGGCGCGGACGAGGCGGGCGCGGTTCTGGACGCAGCGCACGGTGCCCTCCAGTTTCGAGGACAGCCGGCCTTCCGCTTCGGCCAGAACGATGTCGGCGAGTGCCCGGGCCCGCTGCTCCTGGGCAGCTGGTCGGCGCGGTGGCGGACGTCGGAGGCGATGGCGCGGGCGTGGCCGGTGAGTCGGAGCGCGATCTGCTCGTAGTCGCGGGGTTCGAGGTCCGGGTCCTTCCACGCGAGCACCGCGGTGACGAGTGCTTCGTACGGGGCGCGATCCAGCGGGAGTTCGGCCTCGATCAGCCCGTGGGGGTCGTAGCGCACGACGTGGGTGTCGCTGGTCGTGCTCCCGCCGCGTCGTCCTGGTCGTGGTCACCGGGGTGGCGTCCGGGGTCTGGACCGCGAGGAAGCGGGCGTAGCCGCGATCGAGCGGGAGGTGTGTGTCGAGGGTGCCGGTCGGGTCGTGGACAGTGCGCAGGCGCTGCACCGTGCCTCGTGCAGTGGTGAGGACGAGCTGCGTGCGGTGGTGTCGGGCACGGGTCTGTCTCCCCCAAGGGCGGGCTGTCGGCGTCTTGCTTCCGGACAACCGCGCGGGCCGGGGCGGGGTGCATAGCGAAGACCGAAGCCACGCCGGGTCGGTCTGCTCCGCCTACCCCAGCGGCCCGGCGATGGCTTCGTGCAGCGGGACCGATGTGCCAGGCTCCCACCCCCGGTCGCACCGCCGGTCCCCCCGCCGGGCGCAACCCTCCAACCAACGGTTCAGCCTCCTTCCGGTGCGCCCCTCTCCGCAGCCGTCACAGGCCGGGGAAGGCACGGCGTGGGCCAGGTCGGCTCCCACCTCCAAGCCGCCCACCGCTCCGCCTGCGCGAAGACCCCGGCGGGTTCGGCGAGCATCGCCAGGACCTCGCTGCGGGCAGCGTCGACGGCTCGGTGTTCCGTGTCGGAGACGATGCCGAGCCGCCGCACGTGGGCGTACTCGTCTTCGTCCTTCCACTCCCAGCGGGTGAGGTCGGGCGTGACCACCAGGTCCACGGTGAGGTCGAAGGTGTCGAACCCGGCCTCGGTACGGCGGGTGGGGTGCTCGAAGTTGACGTACCAGTTCCGCAGTCGGCGTCCGTCCCCGTCGGGCACGTAGAAGGCGTTGACGCTGAACCAGGCCGCATGCGGCTTCCACAGGAGAAGGTCGGTCTCCTGCCACACCGCGTCCGCGAGCTCCCACCGGCCGGTGGCCATCGCATCGAACGGGGATGGAGCCTGCAACGGCCCGAGCGGCGGGCGGTCGAGGGGAACGAGCCGGAGATCGCCCGTTGGATCGCGCACGAGTGGCCGCGCATCAAAAGGTGCCCCTATGGTTTTCGTCGAGCGGTAGCGATCTTGGGCGGTTCGTAGAGGGTGCCGTCGCGGAGCATGGCGAAGAGGACATCGATGCGGCGTCGGGCGAGGCAGACGAGGGCCGCGACGTGGTGTTTCCCCTCGCGGCGTTTCCTGTAGTAGTAGGCGCGTGAGGCCGGCTGTGAAGGTGAGGCGAACGCGGCGAGGTAGAAGGCTCGCTTGAGCTGTTTGTTGCCTCGCGGGGCTGGGTGCTCGCCGCGGATGGAGGAGCCGGACCGGCGGGTGGCGGGTGCCAGGCCGGCGTAGGCGGCGAGATGGCCGGCGGTGGCGAAGCTGCTGCCGTCACCGACGTCGATAAGGATGCGGGCTGCGGTCCTGACCCCGATGCCGGGCATGGAGGTCAGGACCTGCGAAAGAGGGTGCGCCTCCAGCAGCTCCTCGATCCTGGCGGCGAGGAGTCGGCGCTGGTCGAGCACGGCGGTGAACGAGGCGGCCAGGCTGGGGACGATCAGCGCCGCGGCATCGGTGCCCGGCACGACGACGGTCTGCTAGTCGAGCGCGTCGAAGATGTCCTCGACGAGCCGGTCCGCCATGCGCGGGGCCCTGGGCCGCAGCATGGATATCAGTCGTCGCCTGCCGGCTTTCCGTAACTGTGCTGGTGAGCCGTGACGTTCGAGCAGGAACCGGACTGCCGGGTGGTCCAGGCGGGGGCCCAGGACCCGCTCGAGCGAGGGATGGATCTGAGTCAGCAGCCCGCGCAGACGGTTCTTGGTACGGGTGACCTCGCCAGCCAGGTCGTCATCGAAGCCTGTGATCATGTTCAGCTCGGCCACGGTCTCGCCGTCCGGCGCCAGGTCCCGCAGAGTGTGCGGCATGGTCCGGGCGGCATCGGCAATGACCGCAGCGTCCCGGGCGTCGGTCTTCGACTCGCCGGGGTAGAGGTCGGCGATCCGCCGCATCGTCAGCCCCGGAAGGTAGGCGACACGGCAGCCGGCATCGCGGGCCACAGCCAGCGGCAGGGCGCCGATCGAGGCCGGCTGGTCCACCACGACCAGCATCTTTCCGTGTTTGGCCTGGAGTTCCTCGAACAGCTCACGCAGCCGGGGTTCGCTGTTCGGCAGCGGTTTGTCGAATACCTTCTTGCCCGCGGGAGTGAGGGCGGTGCCGTGATGCTCGCCCTTGCCGACATCCAGACCGAGGTAGACGTCGATCTCGCCTTCGTGGTGCACAAGCCCCCCCAGGGATCCCTGCCCGGTCCCGCTTGCGGCACCAGCGTGCCGGCATCCACGTTACGAAGGCCTGCTTCACTCGACGAGCTCGGCGAGCGGTCATGCCCCTGATCAGCGGTCTGCCAATGCCTCCCGGCCCGGTGACACCACTTTTTCGATCATGATCGACAAGGGGCTCAAGTCATGCCGGCCCCGGAGACCGGGCACCCCATTGCGGGGCCACGAAAACGGTAACGGGGCTCCGGCAGGTGAACCCGCCGACCATGCCATCCGGTCGCGCGGCGGACTGACTACGAAGATCCACCTTGCCGCCGACGGCCGCTGCCGACCGCTGGCCTTCCACCTCACCGCAGGCCAGGCCGGGGATGCGCCCGCCTTCACGGACGTCATGGCCCGCGTGCGCATCCCCCGACCGCGAGGACGACCTCGCACCAGGCCGACCATGGTCCTGGCCAACAATGCCTATTCGTCCCGCGCAATCCGAGAACACCTGCGCAAGCGCGGCATCCGGGCAGTAATCCCCGTTCCCGGCAGACCAACGCAGCCATCGACTGCGTCGCGGGAGCCGGGGCGGAAAGCCACCGGCCTTCGACCGCGAGACCTACAAACAGCGCAACACCGTCGAGCGATGCATCAACCGCCTCAAACAATGACGAGGAATCGCCACCCGCTACGAGAAAACCGCCACCATCTACCTGGCCGGACTCCACATCGCAGGGATCTTCCTCTGATCAGCCAGCTGACCATCGAAGTCAGTCGGCAGCTCTGGTGTTCAGTCCGGGGCCTTCTGTTCCGAGCGACCCGGTGAAATAGCACATGTGCTCAGGTGCGCAGGCGACCACGAAGTCGACGCTCCCATCGTGACACTCGGCGATGCTCCAGAAGGGACGGATGATCCGAGGGTCTGATCGAGTCCGCCTGCGGATCTGGCGTATCTCGATATGTTCGGTCGGCAAAGCGCGACGCGCGAGCGTCTTTACCTCGGTGGGCGATACGTGCAGAGCAGTTCTGGAGGCCGCGAGGAAGACTACGACCGGACTGCAATACGGGCGGTCGCCGAGGACACATGCCTCGAAGAGGACCTCACCGCCCTCAGCGAAGGCGCGAGCCTGAGCCCTTGTCCGCCGTTTCCCGCCGAAATCGGGGACCAAGAGGCCCCCACTACGTCGATCAGGAACGCGATCACCTGGGCACCCACTCCTGGTTCGCGGTGCACGCCCCCGCACGCCGCTTGCCGAAAGCGAAGACACAGAGCCCTCGCGCAGCGCAGTCGCCACCGCCCACATTCGGCCGTCGCGGAGCAGCAGGGCTGGTCACGGCCAACACGGGCAGCACCCGTGTGCCGCCTGGCCCATGCAAATGCTGCGCTGCACCCCGGCGACCACCACCAGGGTCACGAGCAGCATTACCGCGACGACTGCTGCCACCCGCCCGTACTGCAACCTGCTGCACACCGCGGCGAGCAGCACCACCAGGAGCAGCGGGGCACGCTGCCGCAGGCCTTCGTCTCACAGCTCACACCCTCACACCTCACCCGTTCACCCGGGGAAACGGGCTGTGTGCCACACAGGAGCAGCCGGGGTCGGCGGTCTACAGCACGGTGCCAGGGCGCGGCGGTCGCCGGACAGATCCGGCTCGACAGCCGCATCCCAGCGGCCATACCCGGACCGCGGACCAGACCGCGGTGGAGACGTAAAGTGGAGCCGGAGGCGGAGGCCTACCATGCCTTGGGGCGCTTTTTGAATTTGGCGGCGTGATCGAAAGCAGCGTTGTACTTGCGGCCGTAGTTTCTATCGATGATGGGGCCGTCTGAGTCGTGTTCGGCGATCAAAAAGACGTGCCCGAACCATGAGACCGCCGTCGGAGGGGTCGAAGCCTCGACCAGGTCGGCAACTGAGTTGATGCGCGGGTCAACCACGGAAGTGCGCCGAAGACAAGCCACAAAGTCCTCTCGCGCCTCTTCAGCTGAGAAGAAGGGCCTTCTCGCCCTCTGCACCGCCTCGCCGTTCTCCACAGATATCCATATCCAACCCCAAATCCCCACTTGGCCTCTCCCCCTGTCGCGTGAACCTGTGAGGCTATGTCGCGACGGTTATCCGCACCAGTTATCAACGAGCCATTTCAGTGGTGGCTCGCGCGGCTAAGGGGCAAAAGAAGTGCCCCAAGCGCCACACAGCCCCGCCCAGTACCTACGAGCCGTCATCCAAGGCCACCCCGCGCGCGTCCGTGGTCAGAATCGCGATCAACGTAATGCGGCGCGGTCGCGTGATCACGGTCTTTACGGCCCTTGCCCGGGGAGGGTGAATGAGGAGGGACCTCCTTTCTGCAGAGCGGCGCACCCAGCCCGCTGAACCACGGCCCCTGACCAGGGGCGCAGCGGTCACCGGCCCGGAGACACTGACAACCTGCTGCGCAACAGGCCGGGCAACCCGTTGGACAACCTGTTGCGCAACCACGACGGCCAGGAAGCGTGACGTGGAGTCGTCATACCCGCCGGGCCTTACTTCTAGCATCACGCTGACCCAATCCCTGACTCGGGCGACGCCGCACTTCGCAGGGCGCCCTCCCCGCTTCCGTCGATCGAGCGTCCCGCTTTGCGAGACGGTCGCCTCACCGCTGTTGGACGACGTGCCGCGTCGGCGGATCCTGCTCCGTTGTCGGCACGAAAGTCGGATGAGCACGGCTGTTCTCGGGCAGTATGAGGGTGCGGACTCTGAACCGTTGTCGTCTGGCCGGGCGGATGCCTGGCTCGTGGTCGACGCGCATCATCCGCACACCGACAGGGGGGTCAGGTGGAGGAGCAGTATCGTGCGGCCGCCGAGGGCGGCGATCCGGAGGCGATGATCCGGCTGGGTTGGCTGCTGGAGAAACGGGGAGACTCCACCGGCGCCGAGCGCTGGTACCGGCGGGCCGCAGCCGGCGGGCACCCTGGCGGGATGGCGCGGCTGGGACAGCTATTGCGGGACCGGGGAGAACCAGAGGCGGCTGAGGGCTGGATGGGCAAGGCTGCGGAGGCGGGGGACGTGAATGCGATGGGAGGCATGGGTTACCTCCTTGAGCAGCGCGGCGACCTCGCGGGCGCCCGCGCGTGGTATCGCCGGGCGTCAGAGGGCGGCGATGCCTACGCGATGTGGAAGACCGGGTGCCTGCTGGTCCAGGAGGGCCTGCTGGACGGGGCACGGGAGTGGTTCTGCAAGGCGGCCGAGGCGACGGGCAACTCCGTGGTGCAGGGAAATGCGCTGAGAGATCTCGCGCGGCTTGCAATGCAGCGCGGCGACCCGGGCGAGGCGGAACGGCTGGTACGAAACGCCGCCGAGATCGTGTCGCAGGCGAGCGACGCGCCGGAGAACGAGTCGCTCGAGCTCGTGGCGGAGCTGCTGACCTTGTTGGCGTCCCTGCTGACGGATCGTGGCGAGCCAGCCGAAGCGGAGGGGATGCTGCGCTGGGCCGCCGGTGTCGGACACCTTCCTGCGACCTTTTCTCTGGGCGCTCTGTTCGAGCAGCAGGGGGATCTGGCCGAGGCCGAGCGCTGGCACCGCCAGGCGGCGGAGGCTGGATACCTCCGTTCGATGATCGTGCTGGGCGCTTTGTTGGGGGAGCGCGGGGACGAGGCTGGGGCCGAGCCATGGCTCCGGTCAGCGGCCGAGATGGGAGCGCCGCTGGCAATGGACCTACTGGGGACGGTGCTGGAAACGCGGCAGGAATTCGCCGAGGCGGAGCAGTGGTACCGGGAAGCCGCGAGCACCGGGATCTCCCACGCGATGATGCGGCTGGCCCATGTGCTGGAACGGCGCGGTGCACTGCCCGAAGCAGAGCAGTGGTACGGCAGGGCGGGCGACACCGGTGATGATCTCGCCATGTTCAAGGCGGGTGCGCTGGCAGAGCAGCGCGGCGACCTGGTCGAGGCGGAGCGGTGGTACCTGCGGTCCGCCGAGGCGGGAAACGAGTTCGGCATGTTCCAGGTGGGACAGCTGAGGTGGAACCACCAGGATTTGGAGGCGGCGGAGCTGTGGCTGCGCAGGAGCGCCGCTGCCGGTAACGGGTCGGCGATGGCGATGCTCGGGCTGCTGCTGGCCGGGCTCGGCGAGATGGCCCAGGCGGAAAAGTGGTGCCAGCGGGCGATAGATGCCGGATACGCCAACGCGCTGATCGACCTGAAAGCCGTGACGGAAGAACGGCGTTGGGGATGAGAGCCGAGAAGGGAAGTGCGATGCAGGCACGAATCCGATTGACCGGGGACCGGGCTCCGGCGGAGCTGGTCGAGCTGGATGGCTGGCTGTCGCGAGAGGACGAACTCCGCGGGCAGGCCGCTATCGAGAAGCCCGAGACGCAGCCCGAGCAGATGGGCGGGCTCGCCGACATCCTGATTGTGGCTCTCGGCGCTCAGGGAGCTGGCGCGGTGCTGGCCGCATCGGTCGCGGTGTGGATCAGGCACCGCCGCCCGTCCGCGGACATCGAGGTCACCGGCCCCGACGGACGAAGCGTCAAGATTTCCGTACGAGACGCTCCGGTGTTGGACGTAGAAGCCGTACTGCGCCATGCCTTGGAGCAATAGCACGGCTGTCCGGACCCGCCCCCTTCCGACGCCCGGACGGCCGTGCCGCGCGGGCGCGAACGTTGTGCCGCAGCGCACCCTGGAGCGATGAATGCGCCTGCCGGACCCGCTGCGCTCCAGGGCCCTGCTACTGGGTTCCAGCGCGTATACCGATCCCGACCTGCCCGACCTGCTGGCCGTGCGCAACAACATCACCGACCTCGCACAGGTGCTCCAGGGCCCCTGGGGCCCCGCCCTCGCCCCCGATCACTGCGTACCGGAGCCCGACCAGGCCGATCTCGCGGTCATCGGCGCCCGGGTGGTGACCGCAGCCGCACAGGCGGAGGACCTCCTGCTGGTCTACTACGCCGGCCACGGCCTGGTCGGCCCGGACGGGGAGCTGTACCTGTCGCTTCCCGGTACCTCCAGCGACCCCTCGCTGATCCCCTGGACGGGGCTGCCGTTCAACCTGCTGCGCCGCGCGCTGGCCACGGCCCGTGCGGCGAACCGGGTCCTGATCCTGGACTGCTGCTTCTCCGGGATGGCCATCGACACGATGGCCACGGCCACCTCGGTGGTCGCTGGCCAGCTTGAGGCGGCCGGGACCTGCACGCTCGCCTCCTCGCCGGCAAACCGGCCCTCCATCGCGCCCTCCGAGGCGAAGTACACGGCCTACACCGGCGAACTGCTGAACCTCCTGCAGCACGGGTCGACGGAGGCGGCGGAGTTCCTCTCTCTGCTGACTATCCACGAACATCTCGCCAGGGTGCTGCCCAGCCAAGGGCATCCGCGCCCCGAGCAGCGCAACACCCGCACGGTTGGCAAGCTCGCCCTGGTCCGGAACCGGGTGTACGCCGGTTCTCTCGACCCGGAAGCGCTACTCAAGGAGGGGGCCCGGCTTGAACGGATCGGCGAGACCGCCGACGCGGCACGGTGGTACCAGATGGCCGCCGATGCCGGTCTGTCCGACGCGATGCTCCGGCTGTCACACCTGCTCAGACGAAACGGAAACCTGAGCCAGGCGGGACTCTGGGAACGGAGGGCCGCCGATGCCGGCAATCTGACCGCTATGAACGACGCGGGAGTCCGCTCCTGGCACACCGGAGATCTCGCCCAGGCCGAGCTCTGGTTCAGGAAGGCCGCCGATGCCGGAATGACCGAGGCGCAGGAGAACATCAGGACGCTACTGAGGCAACAGGGCCGGGACTGAGGGGCCCTGGCGGGTCAGGGCGTGTCACCGTTGGTGCCAGGATTGTTGTACCGCCAGGACTCGCAACGCGCAGCTGCCGACGGAGCTCCACCCTCTGCGACCGCCCGGCCCATACGGCGTCGTGCTCCTGACGCTCATCGCGGTATGGCATCCCGCAGGCTGGCTCCGTCCACGAGTTCGGGCTCTGGCTCAGCTTCCGTGCAGCTGCCACTCTGAGTGATGGCCGGGCGTCTCGGGCAGCTCCGGAATTCGCCCGAAAATCAGCCGTTGCCAGGGTGGTTGGGCAGAAAGTCCGGGCTGTGGAAGAGATCGTGCTCCGGCTGAAGGAGCTGTTGTTCCCGTCAGTCACGGACATCGCGGTGCTGTCGGTAGACGTGAATATCGAGATAGTGCGCGTTGATGCGCAGTGCACGACAGTCGGCGCCGCCTGCCCAGGGTGCGGGGCCTGGTCGACCCGGGTGCATAGCTCCTACCTGCGGTTTCCTGCTGACTCGCCGAGCGCTGGACGAAGAGTCGTGCTCCGGTTACGAGTGCGGCGGTTCCGCTGCTGCAACACCATGTGCACCCGGCGGACCTTCGTGGAACAGATACCCGGCCTCACTCGCAGGTACGGCCAGCGCACCGAGCGGATGCGCTCCACTCTGGCCGCAGTCGGTATTGCCCTGGCCGGACGGGCCGGCGCCCGGGTGGCTTCCGTCTGTCCCACACCATGTCTTCGACGTGCTCGGGCAGGGTGTTGAGGACCTTCGCGGCCGGGGCGGAGAAGCGGACCGCGTACGGCTGCTGTGCGGTCACCGGCGCCGCCCGCGCAGCTGCGCCATGTCAATGAAGTCGCTGTCGTCGTAGCCGGAGGCGGCGAACGCGTCGGCGGACGGGGCGGAGGCGAGGCGGCCCTGCCAGTCCTGAACGACCTCATACAGCCCACCGAGGGAGAACGTGCGGCGCGATTCCTCTCGCGCGGCCGCCCACTCCCGCTCGAAGGCCGGCACCCAGCGTCGGCGCGCGGGTCGGCGCGCAGCCGGGCGAGGAGTTCGGCCGGCGCCCCGGGCGCGGGGCGTACGGCGCGACGGGTGCGTGGTCGGGCTGCGCGCTCATCTGGTCCTCCCGGCGGGTCGTCACCTGACCGTACGCGCGCCGGATCGCCGTGGATGCGGTCTTGGACAGCTCCCTCCTACGGGGTGAGCGGCAGCATGAGGGCCGGGCCCCGGCAGTTGCGATGCCGGGGCCCGGCCCGTGGTGTTGCCGGCCGGGTCAGGCGGCGGGGCTGAGGACCACGGTGTAGTGGCGGCCGGTGGCCAGGTGGACCGTGAGGGTGTCGCCGTCGGCGGTGGCGGCCTGGCAGGCAGGGTGGGCCATGAGCGCGGGGAGGACGACGGTGCGCAGCACGTCGGCGGCGGGGCCGTCGGCCGGGGCCGGGGCACCGGCCGGGTTCTGGAACACCTCACCGTCGGCGCCGGCCTGGAGGTTGGGCACCCAGGTGCCCTCGGCCGCGGTGAAGGCGATGTCGCCGCGGGTGCCGGAGTCGGTGACGTCGCTGATGTCCGGGTGGGCCTCCAGGACGTCGGCCAGGCCCACAGCCTCTTCGTCCACGGCGGTCAGCCGGGCGGTAGGCGACGTGCGCAAACCGCTTCTCCTGCCAGAAGCTCCGTCATCCGGCCCGTGGTCCACGCGAACGGCGAGGCACTCGGCTGTCCCCGCTGCGCCACGCGAACCTCAAAAGAAGGTCCGGCGGAACAGGTCCTGCTCCGCCGGCACCTCTCGGTGTGGGGGGTGCCTGCTCCCGGCCTCGGCTCTGGTGCGAGACGGCGCCCGCCGGAGGGGCCCGGTTGCACAGACCCGTCCCGCACGGAGGAGGATACGGAGCGGGAGGGGATTTGAATGCGTTCAGAAATGCGGGATCCGGGACAGACGCAGGCGCGCGTGAGGGACAGGTTCGGCGCGGTACTGACGGCTTCGATGTCGATGCTGTTCGTCGAGGCAGTGATCGGGACGATCGCGCTCTTCGTATGGGGGCTGACCCAGCAGGGCCCGGACCGTCCCTACAACACGATGGGTCCGATCTTGATGGCGCCGTTCGTTGCGGCGGCCGAAGCTGTTCTCTGCGCCCTGCTGACGGTCGGCGTCGTGATGCCGCTCCTGGTCGTGGCCGGATGGCTCGGCCGCAGGCTCTCGGGGCGCGAGGCGTGGTGGTGGATCCCTGCGCTGGCAGCCGCCGCAACCGCCCTGCCACCCCTGGCCGCGGCGGTACTCACAGAAACCGGCCTCCTGGCAGGTCTCGGCGGGTGGCTCACTGTGACGGCGGCGCTCGCCGCCCCGACGCTGGTCGCCCGCAGGCTACTGCTGCTGGACCGCCCGCGGCTCTCCGGTGGCACGATGTTCGGGCGGGTGGCGTTGTACGGGACGCTCGCTGTCGTCACCGCTGGCACGCTCGCCAGCATCGGCCTGTACGCCGGGATCGGATAGAAGCTTCCGCATCTGAACAGAGAACGGGTCGCCGGGGAACTCGACCCCCACCGCAAGGAGCTGCTGGACGCGCCTGAGGCCGGGATGGTCTGGGAACCAAGCGAAGAGGCGTGGGAGAACCAGCTCGCCGCGCTCCGCTCCCACCGCCGCGCCACCGGGCACCTCGTACCCCGGCAGGACGCGGTCTGGGGCGAGGACGAGGCGATGGTGCCCATCGGGCAGCACATTGCCAACCTCAGCCGGAAGGGAGCCAAAATCGGCCTGAGCAAGGCCCCGGAGCGGGCCGCCGTACGCGCGGCGCAGCTCATCGCCACTGGAACTGCCCGTGGCCGCTGGACTGGCAGTGCCACTACCGCGCCCTCGCCGACCTCGTCGACGCAGACGGCCACCTGCCCCACATCGCGCCGGGCGTCGTCTTCAAGGGCGACGACGGGCAAGTGGCGGTGGCGGCAACAGGAACCGGGCACCTGAGCACAACTCCTCCCCGATCAGCAGGAACGGCTGACCGCGCTGGGCATCAAGGCCGCTGAAGCCCCGTCTCCCGCCCTGACAACCGCTCGTACGACGAGAAAGGCGCAGCAGGCGCTCCAGCGAGGCCTTGCGGCCCTCGCGCAGTGGGTGGAACGGGAAGGCACCCACCGGCCTGTACCGCGCGGCCACAGCAAGCCAATCGCGGCCGACGGCGAGACAGGGCCGGTGGCGGTGAAGCTGGGCGTGTGGATCTCGAACACCACTGCCTGGCGCGACAAACTCACGGCGGAGCGGCTGGACGCGCTGCGGGAGCTGGGCATCGACTGGGCATGACGGTCCGGCGCGGAGTGTGCGAGACCCCGGGGCGGCGATGGTCCCGGGATCTCGTGAGGCCGCTGCAGCATAGTGGTGCAATAGCACGGCCCCGGACGAACCGGCCCCGTCACCGCAGGTCAGGCGTGCAACAGGGCTCGGTGTTGCAGTGGATACGGTCGGCACCGCAACACCTCGGGGTGTGCTCGCCGGCCGAGCCGCGCTCGGGCGCTCCCAGTGGCTGGACATCAGTGGCCAGCGCCTGCTCCCTCCGTCTGGTGTGTCAGCAGTTGATGCAGGAAAGGTCCTGGCCCGTGAACCAGGTGCCAGCCGGGGCTCAGAGATCTACAGGGCTGGTGTCGCCCTTCGGGCCCGCCCAGTTCGAGGTGCGGTAACCGCCATTGCTCAGCCAGCCGATCACATACGGGCACTTGCCGTCCGCGACAGGAGCGGATATCCCGGGCTCTGCCCGGTGCCGGAGCCCTGCATCTCCCTGTCTCTGACATCGTGGCGTGCGGCGGCATCCGCGAGTTAGCGATGCGTGCGCCGTCATTTGTCGCTCAGCGCGGCCTCGGCATCGGGCACTACGTCGCCCACCGGACCCGGCACACTTCGGCCACCAATCTCCTGCGCAACGGCGCCTACCTCACGCACGTCAAGCGCTACCTCGGCCAGGTCTCCGAGAAGATGGCCGAGCACTATGTCCACCTCGCCAACACCGGCCCCCGCCTGGAAGACGCGCTGAACGCGGTCCGGGTCGCCGGCCCCGGAGCGTCCGAGCCGGGTCTCCTCCTGTCCGGCAGCGAACCCATGACGCGGGAGCAGGCCGGGGCACTCGTACGAAGCCCGACCCGACAGCCTCGGCCGATGGCGCTGGGCCGCCGATGTCCCCTGGCCCCGGGCGGTCCCGGCCAATGTCTGCGACGGCGCTCCTCCCCCGACACCGGGCGTGAGACAGGTGGCGCCCGTCAACCGCCGCGTCGTCCGCACCACCAACGCGATCGGGTCCGTGAGCGCCCGCACCCAGCGGGCGGTCGAGGCCCGTGGGCACCTCCCGAACGAGACAGCCGCCCTGAAGTGCGTCCACATGGCGATCATGTCTCTGGACCCCACTGGCAAGGGACAAGCCCGCTGGACCATGCGCTGGAAGACCGCACTCAACGCCTTCGACATCACCTTCGGCGGCCGGCTCTCCGCAGCCTGTCAGTAACCCCAACCACCCTCGACAGCCGTTCGATTGACAGACCCGCGCCTGGGCACTCTCGGAAGGTACGCTGGAACATTTGGAGCGCCGCACTAATTTGGTGCGACGCTCCAAGTGTGTCACGGTGGAGGCATGGCAACGAGAACCTGCCGGCCTCAGCGGCGTAACCAAGTGCTCTCCCAGGAGCAGATCATCGAGGCTGCGACCGAGCTGCTCGATGCGGGTGGCGAGAGCGCGCTGACCACTCGAGCGCTGACCGAGCGCCTGTCCACCGGGTCCGGGGCGATCTACTACCGGGTGGGCAGCCGTGACGAGCTGCTGGACACGGCAACGGAAACGGTCGTCACCGCTGCGCTGGCAGCCAAGCCCGCCGCGGCCGCGGCCACGCCCGAAGACAGGATCCGCAGCGTCGCGCTGGCACTGTTCGACGCGATCGCCGAGCACCAGTGGCTCGCGACACGGCTGACTCTGCAGATCGTCCGCAAGCCATTCGGCCCGGTGACGGCGGGAATCTTCGAGAGGATCGGCCGTCAAGTGGGCGCGCTGGGTGTGCCACAGGCTTCCTGGTTCGACGCCACCTCGACGCTTGTGCACTACATCCTCGGGGCCGTCAGCCAGAACGCCCGCAGCGACGGTGACACCTCGACCGTCCAGCCCGACCGTGCCGAGTTTCTCGGAGCAGCGGCGACGGCCTGGCAGGACCTCGCCCCCGAGGACTACCCGTTCATGCACGCCATCGTCGGTCAGATGAGGGAGCACGACGATCGCGAGCAGTTCCTCACCGGCATCGCCATCGTCCTCGATGGTCTGACCCGGCTCGGCTGACCTGTCCCATCCGGCCCGGGTCCCCAGCGTGCGTTTTCAGGAAGGTATCTCCCATGCGTGACGTAGTGATTGCAGGCGGCGGCCCGGTCGGTTTGTTCCTGGCCACCGAACTCGCCCTGGGCGGCTGTTCCGTCCTGGTCCTGGAGCGGGACGAGGAGGTCACCTCGCCCTACAAGGCGCTCCCGCTCGGATTGCGCGGCCTGAGCGCGGGATCGGCCGAGGTGTTCTATAGCCGCGGCCTGCTCGAAGCGGTGATTGACGCTTCCGGCGCCGATGCGAAGAAGGTCGGCGCGGCCTCCGACGCGATCGAAGCTCCGGCTCCCCGGGACGTGAGTCATTTCGCGGGCATGGGCCTGGACGCGGCCGACATCGACGTGTCCGCCTTCCCGTTCCGGCTGCCCAGCCCGGCAATGGAAGGTTTCATGACCAGCCTCGAAGCGGTCAGCATGGTCCTGGCCGAGCGTGCCGTTGAGCTCGGCGTGGACATTGTCCGCGGTGCTCCCGTCACGGCTGTGACGCAGGACGACCAGTCCGTCGCCGTCACGGCAGCCGGACAGGAGTACCAGGCGCGCTATCTGGTGGGATGCGACGGCGGCCGCAGCACGGTGCGCGGCCTCGTCGGCTTCGACTTCGTCGGCACGGATCCGCTCTTCACCGGCTACGTCGCGCGCGTCACCTTCGCCGACCCGCAGCAGCTGCCACTCGGCTTCAACCTGACGCCGAACGGCATGTACCTGCGTACGCCCTTCGAGGGGCACCTCGGCATGATGGACTTCGACGGCGGCACGTTCGACCGTTCCCAGTTGCTGACCCGTGAGCACCTCCAGGAAGTCCTGCGCCGCATCACCGATACCGACCTGACGCTGACCGATGTTCATCTGGCATCGAGCTTCACGGACCGTGCGATGCAGGTGACGACCTACCGCAAGGGCCGCGTCCTGCTCGCCGGCGACGCCGCACACATCCACTCCCCCCTCGGCGGCCAGGGGCTCAACCTCGGCATCGGTGACGCCGCCAACCTCGGCTGGAAGCTCGCCGCGACCGTGCGCGGCGCCGCGCCCGAAGGGCTGCTCGACACTTACACCAGTGAGCGCCACCCCGTCGGCGCCGCCATCCTGGACTGGTCACGCGCCCAGGTCGCCACCATGAAGCCAGGCCCCAATGCCCCCGCGCTGCGGCAACTGGTCCACGAGCTGCTGAGCACCACGGACGGAACGACCCTCGCCTACCGGAAGACAACCGGGTTCAACCGCTACGACCTGGACAGCGCGCAGCCGCTCGTCGGCAGCACCGCCCCCGACTTCCACTTCGAGGACGGCACTCGCCTCGGTGACCTGTTGCGCCAAGGCCGGGGCGTGATCCTCGACTTCACCGGCGACCACGCGCTGCAGCGTGTGGCCAAGAGCTGGCAGGGACGGATCCAGTACGCGACCGGCACGGCACGCAACGACCTCGGATTCAACGCCCTGCTCATCCGCCCGGACGGCGTTGTGGCCTGGGTGGACGATCAAGCTCTCGACCTGAAGGCGTTCCAGCAGGCCGCAACCCGCTGGTTCGGCAGCCCGCAGAACTAGAAGCCACGGTCCCGCTACGGCTGGACAGATCGCTGCGCGAAACCGCTACGGGTGCCGCCGCTGCGGCGTGCCGTCGTCGGGCTCGCGCCCGGGGCAGGTAAGCCCCGGCGGCGATCTTTGGCCGACGCACACGAGGCAACTCCCATCCGTCAAACGCCCGTTCACACAGCGCGATGCCGCCCGGATCCAGGCTCGGTCAGCCTGCCCCGCCCACGGCGAAGGACCCGGTGGCGCTCTCTTCCCACATGACAGCTCCCGCGTTCGCGAGGTCCCGCCCCGTGGATGGCGACGCCACCGGACTGGGAGTAGTCGATGTCGATCTGCGGGGTCACCGCCGACCGCGTGGTCGGCCGCAGGTGCAGCGAGGGCCAGAGAAAGCCCCGTGAATACGGCAGCCGCCACGCTTCGAAGGCGCATGATTCGAGGTACTGAGGGGTCGTCCGTACACCCCACCGCCCAACAGCCTAGCCGGGCGGCCGACACCCTGACGGAACGGGCGGAATCCCCGACCGGTGTGCCACCTACGACGGGTTCTACTTCCGTGACCGCGACATCGTCGTGGTGGGCGGCGGCGACACCGCCCTAGAGGAAGCAACCTTCCTCACCGCTTCGCCAAGTCGGTCACCGTCGTCCAACGCCGCTCCACGTTGCGGGCCTCGAAGGTCATGCAGGGCCGGGCGTCCACCGACGGCAAGGTCCCCTTTGCGTTCGACAGCGGGATGATCGAGATCAAGGAGACGAACAGTGTGCTCGGCGGCGGCGTCCCGCGGGACGTCTCCACCGGAGCCATCCGAGACCTGGACGTGACGGGGCTGTTCATAGCCATCGACCACGACCCGCACTCCGGACCCGTTCCCGCGGCCGGTTCGGCAGGGCGCACAGGCGTTCTCTCGTTCCGGCAGCCACCAATGGTCGGACGGTGACATGCCGATTTCCTGGATCCCGCACAGCGTCCTGTCGAAGATACCGAAGGCGTGGGAGACATCGGCAGGAAGGCCATCCGCGACGGCCTCCCCCAGCGCATCTCCATAGGCAGATACGGCGGCCGCGAGATCTCGAACCACTCGCCACCCACATGAGCGGCGGCATGACACCACGAGCAGGTCCAGGTCTCACCTTCGCCTTTCGGGTTGTTGTCGGGGAGCGACGGTTCTTGATCCCTGCGGTATGCCGGTGGGATGAGGTATCCGGAGGGTGGGGGCCTGACCGTTGAGCGTCGGGCGTTTCGTGAGGGGATCCGGCTTCAGGCCACGAGAGGTTCGCGGCGGGTGAGAAGACTGCAGCGATCGCGAGGGACCTGCGGGTGAGTGTGCGGTCTGTGGAACGCTGGCGCCGTGCCTGGCGCGCGGGCGGACTGGAGGGCCTGCGCTCTGCCGGTCCGGCGAACTCCCCGACCGTCAGCGATTCCCAGTTCGCCGTACTCGAGGAAGAACTCGGGAAGGGACCTGCAGCTCACGGCTTCGAAGACGAACGCTGGACTCTGGCCCGGGTCCAAGCGGTGAGCCTGTCGGCGGCTGCGGGTGAGGCCGAGCACGACTGGCTCACCACCTTCCGCCTCCCGCCCCATGCGCCTGACCCGAACCCCGTCGAGGCCATCTGGTCACTCGTGCGCAGAACGATGGCCAACACCGCCTTTGACACACCCGACGACCTCGACCGTATCCTCCGCCCCGAGTTGCGCAGGATCCAGCTCCGGCCCCACCCGATCAACGGCTGCCTCACCGCCACCGGTCTGCCCCTCGTACCACCGACCCCACCCTGAAAACTTCAGTGCCAGGCCGCGAGAAGCCCAGCCAGGACGCCTACTGGATCGTAGAGCAAGCGGACACCATCGGTTACGACGCGGTGCGTCCCAGGGTCGACAGGGTCTGTCTTTGCCCAGGTGGGAGAACCAATGCCGAACTCGACCTCCAGGCCGGAGGCCGTGCAGTGGCGTCGTTCGGTGATCGGGCCCCACGACTGGGTGCGGATCAATTCACCCAGGCCGCATTCCCCGGCCCAGCCCTCGGCGAGGTATCGGGACTCGTCCGTGGTGAGCAGGACGAAGTCGATGTCGGAGTCGGGTCGGGCGACGTTGCGGGCGCATGATCCGACCAGCAGCAGACCGACGACGTCTTTGCGGTCCTGCGCCCAGTGTGTGATCCGGTCGATGACCTCGTTGATCTCAGCGATCCGCTCTGGTGACAGCGCAGTTCCCGCAGGCTGATCGTTGTGAGGCATCGGATGTCCCCCTTTGAGGGAAGCGGATGGTGATTCCGGACAGCCTCTCAAGCCGATGCCGCAACAGCCACCATCGGCCGTGGTGGGCGACGCCGACAGGCGTCACGAGGGCGGCCTGGACCGTGGATCTGTACAGGCCGTCCACAGCCCCACCGTCGTGCCCGGAGCATGGGGAACCACGTGAGCTCAGCCCTGGGGAATATCGTGATCGTCCACAAGGGTCAGAGTGTGAAGCGGATGCCTTGCGAGGGTTCCTGAAGGGTGACCTGGTCGGGGACGTCATCGAAGAGGACGAGCAGCACGTCCGGGGCAGCGCTGAAGCTTCGGACAGTCGGCGTCGCCGACTCGCCCGATGTTGCTGCGTCAGTTGCGTTCGGCAGGTTCTGGGCGAGGTACTCAGCTGCATCGGCTGGGCCCTTGCCCTGTGCAGCGGCAATTCGGACCAGGCTTTCCTGACCGATCGCGTCGGTGATCACGGCAGCAGTCACCGGTTCATTGGGGCCGGAGCTGATCCAGGAGGCCAGCTGCGGCAACGACAGCTCTACCGGGCTCGCGGTCTTGCCGCCCACCGGCGCGGGGCCCCGGGGATTGTGGTCAGCCATGTCTCTCCCTGTCTCGGAACGGCGTGGTGTGACTACAGCACTGCGACGGTGAACACCGTATCGGCGTAAGCGCCGTTGCCCCTGGTGTCGTAGCTGAGCACCGTGATGATGTTCGGGTCCATGCCGCAGTAGCTCGTCGGATGTCCGTGGACCCTGGGCGTGGAGACGTTGGAGTTGCTCGTGGCGAGGATCGCCGCGTCCTTCAGGTCGGTGATGTTGGGGTCCGACACCTTGACGCAGTAGAACCCCGTGTTGGGTCGCGCGGAAGAGACAACGTCTTGGCCGAGAGCAGCGTGCCGTCCGCCGCCACCTTCGCGGCAGCTCGGGCGTAGGGGGCGTTCATGGCGACCGGGGCCGCAGAAGCCGTACCAGCCAGCAGTGGAACCGACACCAGGGCGGCGGCGGTCAGGACGATGGCGCGAGCGCGCAGGGCGATGCCGTGGGACATGGATCTTCCTTCCCCGGGCAGTGACCGCCGGACGGCAAGACCACTTCTCGCATGCAATCGGATGCAGATGGAGATGATCAAGTCGTGAGCAGGTTACTCGCTCGGATGAGCCAGAAACCGTGGCGACAGCTGACCGGGAACAGGGCCATCAGAGGTGACCGCGACACTCGAACTTCACCTGGCGCCTGCGGCCTCGACAGACGCGATCACTCCCTCTCGGCCAGTGAGCTGAACATGTGCTCGCAGCCTTGGTCGCAGTCACCAAGTAGTGCTGTGACCTCATAGGCCCACCGGTCCGTTGAGGGTTGTGTGGTGTGCGGGCCGGGACCGGCGGCCCGCACACGTGCGTCAGGCCACCGTGCCAGCAACTCCGGTGCGACCGTCCGGGACGCCGACGATCGTCACGATGATCTGCTTGCGGACGTCCTCGCCAAGGACGCCGACCAGCGCTTCGGTGGTGGTGGCGACCAGCCGGGCGGGAGCGTCCGGGATCTCTGGAAGGTGATAAGCGGCCTCGCGCATGCTGAGGGTGACGAGAGGGGCGTCGATCTCGGCGGGGACGCCGCCGATGCCCCGGCGGTGCTGCGGGATGCCGATCAGGTCCACCCCGACCAGGCGGCGGAACTCCTCGCCGTAGACGGCGCCGACCGCGTCGGTTAAGGCGCTGATCAGCTTCGGTTCGATCGTCCCGTCGAGGGCTCCTTCGCGGATATGCACGCTGAAGTGCGGCATGGTGGAATCTCCGTTCGCGCTGCTGGATACCATGAAGAGAACTTGCTTTGCAAGCAAAGCAAAATACCTTTGAAGACAAACATAAACGAGGAGGGGTGCGTGATGTCAACGCCCAGGGCGCACAACGCCGACGAGGGAGACGGAAACGGAGTCGATGACACCGTCAGGGCCCTGCTACTGCTCATGCCCCGGATGGTGGGCCGGGTCAAGAAGATCCCCGTGCCCGAGGCGCTGCAGTCCTTCTCGCTGGCGCCGCGTCACCTCTCCCTGCTCTCCTACCTTCTCTTTGACGGGCCGATGACCGTGAATGAGCTGGCTGCTCGACTCCAGGTCGCCCCAACGACGGTGAGCCTGCTGGTCGGTGACCTGAGCCGGCAAGGAATCCTGGAGCGGCGCGAGGACGAGGCGGACCGGCGCCGGCGGATCATCGGCATTGCGGCCGACCAACAACCTGCGATCACCTGCTGGCTCGCCCCAGGCGCGGCCGCATGGCGCAAGGCACTGGCACCTCTGACACCGGATCAGCGGCAGGTCTTCGTCGACACACTGCTCGCATACGATGCCGCAGTCAGCGGCGAGGAACCGGACTGAGCCGCGCCCTGCCCGCAAGAACGCCATGGCCGGCCATCGAGGCACCGCCGCGCACGGCAACGGACATCCAGCGCGAGGGGCGGCACTCACCGGTCCATCAGGCGGTCACGGTGACGGGGCGTCCTCCCCAGGAGATGCCCTTGGGACCTGTCCCCGAACCCCTCGTCGTCAGCGCTGAGCAGGCGGGGACGGCCTCTCGCCCACCGAGGGTCCGGGCACGCCAGGCCGATCTCGTTGAAACGATGGATCACTTCCCGCACGGTGTCCTCGCGACCAGCTGGGCGATCACCGGGACGCGTTTCCCGTCGACGGACGCCAGCAGCATCATCGCCCGGCGGTATCGCACCGAGCTGGTACTGCCCCGGCGCACGATCTTCAGGAGTCCACACAACCCCCGGTGATCGCGCGGCGGCCGTACCCATTCCCAGCCAGGTCCGCGACAAGATCGCGAAGTCGGGCTGGAGTACTGGTTGCTCACCTTGTTGAGCAACCCGGTGCCCCGCCCCCGGAGGGCTGCTCCTGATCGCGCCTCACGTCGCGCCTCACGTCGCGCTTCTGGTCGCGCTTCTGGTCGCGCCAGGATCCGGTGCGGTGGAGGGAAAACCTCAGGCCGCAGGGCCCGCCACGGCCCGGCGGCACGCGGACTACTTACCTGCACCGGGGCCTGAGCGCAGCCGGACCCGTCATCGCCCTCCGCTGCAGCGGCCACCCGGCCCGGCCGGCGCGGTCCTCCTGACCGTCGCCGCGGTACGTCACCCGGAGATGTACGCGCCGGACGGAGACCTGCACGGCCACCGTGGCCGGGCCGGACAGCCCTGCCGCCGGCCCAATTGCTGACCCTCCCGGCATGGCCGGGGTCAGGCGCTGAGGCGGCAGGAGCGCCAGCGGTGGCCGGTGCGACCGATCAGTCCTCGGGCTTCGAGGTGGCCGAACTGGTAGGCGACGGAACTGATGCTGGACAGGCCGACCTTCTCGCCGATCTACCGGACGGACGGGCTCTCGCCGGTCTCGGCGATCCAGTCACGGATGGTGCGCAGGATCGCCTCCTGCCAGGCGGACAGAGTGCCCGGCCAGGTCATGCCGCTCTCGTCCCACGCTGCTCCTGGCAGTGGGCGAGCCTGCGCAGCTCGACCCGAGCGGCAGGCGTGCCAGGCGGGGTGGACCAGAACGGATGCCACTGGACCTGGGCGGTCAGGTCCAGGAGGCGGTGGTATCGCGGGGGCGGGGTGGGGCGAGCTGGACAAGGTACTGGCCCAGCCGTTCCGGTTGCGGTTCGCCTGGCCGGAATGGCCCACGGACACCTGTGCTGCGTCCCTGCGGGCGTGATTCCCGTACTACTCCACCGGCTCGCGCCAGGCGGCCACGAGATTGTGGAAGCGCGAGAAACGGGCGCCCGGAACAGTCTCGCCATCGACCGTCTCGCCGTTGAGCCAGCAGATGTCGAAGATGTCGGTCTCGGTGTCGAGCAGGCAGCACACACCACCAGTGGCGGCGGTGAGGTCGGTGAACACCTTCCTGACGCTCGCGGACCGCTCGAACATCCGGCTCATGCCCGAGGTGGCCGCTGTGAACTGCAGCGACGCGAAGCTCGGGTGCCATGCGGGCGAGAACCTGACGGTTAGGTAGATGTACCCGACCGACACTCTCCCCAACTCGTCGACCTCGTCGACATCGCGGAGGAGGAACTCGCGCATCGCGTCGTCGACGCCAATCATGATTGAGGTGTCCAGTTCGAGCGTGCCGCCTGCTGAACAGCCGACCGGTTCGCTCTTGTACTCCGAGGTGAACGGCACGATCAACTGCTCGCCGCCTGGCAGGGTGATCGGAAGCAGTGGCGTGTCTCGGCCTTGGGGTGCGAGTTCGGCCAGCCGGGTCAGTGCCCTCACAACGTTCCGAGGGTGCATGAAGATCTCGTAGCTGTAGTCCAGCCCCATGCCGCCCCTCCCTGGTCCTGAACCGGAATCGTTTCACGGTATGGACCGGTCGCCCAGTTGATTTTGCGGCGACTGGCTTCATCCGGGCGCGGTCGAGAACGGGCGTGAACACCGGCTCGTCTCCGAAGTGATCAGCTCCGAGCGGAAGCGCTGCCGCCCACGGGTGGTCGCCAAGGACCTGGCAGCGGGTGGAGACACCGATCTCGCGCAGCTCCACCTGCCGTTCCAAGCTGTGCCTGACTGACGAAGCCAACCGGTACACCGACGTGCCGCGCAGCAAGCTCGGGGCCCACCACGAGCTGCGCAGCGTCCCCGGCGGGCACCGGGCGGCTGGCAGCGCGAACGGCAGATCGCAGCGGTACGCCTGCCCGATCCCAACATCCTTCGTGGTCGCCATTCCAGGGTGCTCCCCCACCGCCACGGCGACGCCGTCGAAGCGGAGTCGGTCAACAGGATCCCCCGCAGCGGCGGCGTCCACTGGAACATCACCTTCATCTGATCCCCCTCCAAGCCGGGCGACGTCTGCGAACGCCGGCGCCCGGTGGGCGGCGCCGAACTGCCGGCGCAGCGGGCACCGGATCATCACCAGGGAGAGCGTGAGCGCGGCGGCCGCGATCAGCCGGTCACGGCGCGGTGCGGTGGGCCAGGCGTTGGGGATCACGACCGTCATCGCCGCCGCCTTCTCCGGGACTCGGTCGGTGTCGACCAGTACGCCGGTGGCCACCAGGTCGTCGACGAACGCGGCGATCTGTTCGCCGACGGCCTGCGGGTCCTGACCGGTGGGGATGGCGATCTCGTCGGCAGGCCCGCCGACGCTGCCTCGCGCGGTGACGGCATGTCGGATCTTTGAGGCGTCCGGATTACCGCGAACAGCGTCTCATCTTGCGGCCCGGCCGCGATCTTGCCGGCCCGGCCGCGGTCATCCTCCCGCCCGGCGATCCGTGATCGGCTCAGCGCATATGGATTCCACCGCGCGTTCCCCCTCCATCGGCTTCCTTCGTACTCATCCCCGCATACGGCTGGGCGCATCCCACACCAGCGGGCGAGGCTCTTCACGTGGCCGTCGGCCCAGAGTGCGCAATGGCTTCTTCCCTCGACTGTCGCGTGGACGATGCGTCGGAAGAGGCTTGCCCTGCTTCGGGCACGAACAGTGCCGTGGGCCGGAGAGGGAGATATGGCGATGTCTTCCGTTCCCGAGCGAGCTGAGGTACGCGGTGTCAGCAGTGTCAGCGGTGTCAGTAGTTCGGCCAGCGGGTGTAGTCCGGTCGCGGCTTCCTGCGGAGCCAGCGCTCGACCGTGCGCCCTATCCGTCCGCGGGGAACCGGCGGCACGGTGGTCTCCGCCGGGTGGTCCTCCGAAACGGCTGGCAGCGAGCCCCTGATGGTTACGGGGTGGCTGGGAGGGGTCTCTCGGGGCAGCAGCGTGATGTGCCCGGCCGTGCGGTTGCCGGGCGGCACGTGCGAGCGGGGTGTGAGGGTGTAGCGGCGTGGTGTTCTGATGGGCAGGCCGGAGCGGGTGGTGCCGGCTGGGGGGCACGGGGGCTGGGGGCCTTGGAGTACGCCGGGTCCGGTGAGGAGGACGGTTTCCAGGAGAACCTGGCCGCGGAGGAAGTCGAGGTCCGCGGTGCTGGTGTCGGGTGGGGCGGGGTGTTCGTGGGGTTCTTCGGCCGGGGGGACGTCCACGACTCTGATCGTGAGGGCGACGGAGGGTCTTCGGGTGGTGCTGGCCGCGAGGCGGTCCCATACCTGTTGCCAGCGCCGTACGTTGTTCGGGGAGACGTTCAGGGCTTCCATGAAAGCTGTGAGGTGGGCGCGTGAGGGGACGGCCTCGCCTCTGAGGATGACGCTGAGGCTGCTCTTGGGTAGTCGGTGCCGTTGGCCGTCGGGGGTTCGTCCTGCCGCTGTCTGCAGGTCGCTCAGGGATGGCTGGCCTTCTCTGGCTCGTATTTCCACCATGACGTCGTGCAGCTTGGCGAAGCTGTCTATGAGGTCGGGGTGGGTCATCACTGAGCGGAGCGATACGGCCAGGTCCCGGAATTCCGGGGAGATTCCCGCGCGGCGCCGGCGTTCTTCTTCGGCCCTGCGCGCGGCTTTCCATAAACGGATCGCCTCCCTGGTGTCCGCGTCGCATGCGGTCGCGTATGCGAGCACCAGGCGGCGGGATGGCACCTTGCCGTTGGCGCCGCGTGACAGCGCCGACGCGGTGAACTGGTGATCGGTCAGTTTGGCCATTGCCGCGTAGGTGATGCCTCGGCGCTCGCGCTGGGCACGTAACCACAGCGCGAGCGCCTCGGACTGCCGGGTATCGGCGGCAACGGCGTTCTCACGCCGTCCCATGGGACCGTCAGACAGCCTCGAACGGCGGCACTTCCGCCGCGCGTATGGCCTTGACGGACCGGCCGGCAACGTAAAGAGCACCGGCGATGAACTCAAGGGCACCGAACACCGGCATCCCGAGAGCCGCGAGGCCCCCTGCCACCACGACGACTACAACCACGACGACCAGTTCCGTCGTCGTCAGAGCTCCCTGCGAAGGGCCGCCGGGAGCCGGCGGAGAGGAGAACGAACGCATACCTGATACCTACCTGACGTCATGTCACACCCCTTGTGGGCGTGATGAATTGGCTGCACCGTGAACTGCCGGCGGCGACTTCCAGGTCGGCCCGCCAACCACGTTGATCCTCTCACCGGTGACCCGACCATCACAATGCGTGGCCCCCAGGGCGGGGGTGTTGATGCCCGTGCGTCCAGGCGTTCACCGCCGAGGGATGGCGAATGAGTGGCCGAACGGTAGCCGGACTATTCGAAAACCACAGGTCAGAGGAGCGAAACTGCCATTTTCATTCATTTTCGTCCAGGTGCCATTGCCGAAGCGGGGCACCGGATGCCATGGTCCTTACAACGCCGCCTCCGGCACTGGCTGCCGAGGCCCCCTGGCGTCGTGGCTGCACCATGAAACAGGGACCGGGCACACCGCGTTCCAGCGCGGCGCCCACGAGAGGGGCGCATCCCAACCCGGCGCGCCCCTCTCCAGAACCCGACCGGCCCTGCGGTCCGGGCGTCCAACGTCGTCGCCCTGGACCTGGATGTCCGCGCCGACGGTCCGGCCCGCAACGGAGGCGAGAACGCTGCGGACCCAACTCGACATCCGGGGCCTGGAGGACTGCCGACACCTTCACCGTGATGACGCGCCGAGCACCAGCCTGCATCTGTATTTCCAGGTGTCGGCGGGCTGCACGATCGGGAGCATCTCCGGCGGGCGGTCCCCCGCTCGGGCCCGGGATCGACGTCCGCGGCCCCGGCCGCCGCAGCGGCGGCTAACTCGTCGGGCCCGGCTCGATCGTGGGTGGCCTGCCGTACGCCATCGTCCACGACGTGCCGGTGACACCGCTTCCCAGCTGGATCGCCGAACGTCTCCAGGCTCAGCAGGAGGTCCCATGCCCTGCGAACTCATCGAGCGTATGGCGGCGTGCGATGACTGCCGGAATCTCGCCGTCGACCACGGCAGGAACCCGATCGGCTCCCTGCACCCCGGCGCAGATCCGCGCGACTGGGCGCTGCCCCTCGCGACGACCCCTATCCGCCTGGACGATCACCTGATCACCGCGCACGCCGCGCGGCTGCCCGACCGGCAGCCGGACTGCGGCACCTGCGAGGCGTGGCACAAGGACCACACCATCGGCCCGATCCACGAGGCCGAAGCTGCACCGCGCCTGGCACCTGTGCGAGCCGCTGCGGAAGATCCGCCCCCGGGAACCACGAGCTGGGGTTTCCGCTGGCGAGTAGTGTCCCGAGCGGGACCCGGCCGGAACCCAATCATGGAGGCGGCGTAGTCGTACGGCACCCGCGGCTGCCCGGCCCTGCTCTCCTGTGTGTACCGCACGCACGCCTGGATACCGCACCGCTGAGGTCCGTTTCACCGCCCTCAATCGGCGGAGGCAGGTCGCCTGCAAGCAGTCCGGATACCCCCTCGCGGCCCGCCGCAAGTCGTTGACGCCGCGATGAGCTGGGGGCCTTCGTGTAACGGGCCGCAGGAATGGCATAGGATGCGCGCGAGTTTCATAAAGATCACTTAAGAGGATGTACACGTCATGGCACTACCTGCTCCGTATCGTTCCCTTCGCGATATATCTGCCGTTGTCGCCCTGCTCGCGATCGGTGCGGTGGGATGCTCGGGTGTCTCCGACGCCGTCGACAGTGCCAAGGACAGCGCGAAGAAGGTGACTCGTCAGCGCTCGGTGTTCTCGCTGGACGTCGGCGACTGCTACAACCCGAACGGCAAGGCCGAGGGGACGGCGTACGCTGTCGAGATCGTGCCCTGCGACGAGGCCCACGAGGGCCAGGTCGTCGGCGATTTCGCGGTCGCCAAGGGCAAGGAGTACCCGGGCGACGACGAGGTCTCGGCAATCGCGGACAAGCGTTGCCTGGTCGAGGCGCAGAAGTACGCCCCGGACACCTGGGCGCTCCCCAAGGGCGTCGCCCTCTTCTACTACACCCCGACCAAGGAGAGCTGGGCGACGGGTGACCGCGCGGTGAGCTGCACGTACACCGTGGAGAAGGGCACGTTCCGCGGCTCGCTGGGCGCCGCGAAGTCCCTCAAGCCCGAGCAGACCACGTACCTCAAGGGTTCGAACGCGGTCTACGAGGCCCTGTGGGCGAACCAGTCCGAGAAGGACTCCGTCGAGGACGACCTGGCCGGCTACAAGGCGCAGGCCAAGGCCGTCGCGACCGCCCTCAACGCACACGTCAAGGGCCTGGACGGCATCGAGGGCACCGAGGTCGGAAAGCTCCGTGCGACGCTGACGAAGGCGGCCGGGAACTGGAAGAAGGCTTCGAACGCCGCCGATGCCGACACGTTCTACGTCGCCTACGACCCGGCGTTCACCGGTATCGACCCGAACAAGTCGGTCGCCGCCCGCAAGGAACTGGGACTGGCCACTACCGTCCCGGCCGATGAGGCCGAGGTCTGGGCGGGCTGACGCCCCGTCGGAGCAGCGGGGCTGTGTCCGTGATGGACCGGGCCCGACGGCGGCGCCCCGCCGTCCGAACTGCACCGGGGCCGCCGTCGCCGGGAGCGGCTGCTTTCCCGGCCGGGATCCCGATGCCACAGCCCGGTCCCTTCAGTCCCTGTGTGAGAACCGCGATACCGCGCTCGCCACCCTGGAGACGGGCGGGACCGGCGGGGGCCTGCGTTCCATGTCAGAGAAACCCAGCCCCACAGCACGCGGCAACTGGTAGCCGAGCTCGGTGTGGTCGATGCCGCCACACGTCTCTGTGAGTCGTGAACGACAGTCACCTCGGATCTGGGAGACCCAGGGCGACTGACATGTGCTCAAATCGGCGTACACGGGCGTTCTACGCGGCGAGGCCGATGTTGGTGACGTACTCGTCCTGGCCCCACTGCGATCCGAGGTCGACGACGACGTCTTCCCAGGCATCGTCGAGGACGTGTGGTCGCCGGCTGCCCAGGCTTCGACGATGTGGTCCCAGCGGCGCATGTTCATCGTGCGGTACTCCACCATCCGCTGGAGCGGCCGCGGCACCCGCGACGGGTTCAGCGGGTGGATCTCCACCCGGGTCCCGCCTCCGGCATACAGGCGTCGCAGGACGTGCCGGGCGGCGTTCTGGCGGCGGACCCGGCGGTAGGCGGCGCCGATACGCTCCAGGGTGGCGTTCGACGGCCGGTGCCGCTTCTCCAGCCACGCCTTCAATGTCCGGTCAGTCACCGTGAGTCCGGCGTCCCGGGCTGCCCTGCAGCGGTGGACGCTCCGGGCCAGGGTGCAAGCGCGCCATCAGACCGCTTTCACGGTGACCGGGGTGACGATGCCGTCCGCCGGGTCGTCGACCTTGCGTGCGACGGCTTCGCGGCACAGCGCATCGTCGTCGCCTCCGGCATCGCCAACATCGCGTTCCGGGACCCGATCGCCACCGCTACCGCGACACGTGCGCTGGGCGAGGCGTTCCCCGGACGCTACACCGTCGCCGATCACATCACCGTGCTCGACCAGGCCCTCGCGCAGATCCCCGACGCCCACCGGCACGGCACCGACATCCTGGTCCGCACCGACAGCGCGGGCAGCGCGAAGGCGTTCCTCACGCATCTCCGCGCCTTGCGTGCGAGGTCGGCGAGCTGACCAGCATGGTCGACCTGAGCGACTACCCGGCCGGCACCCGCATCATCGTGCGCCGCGAACGCCCGCGCCCCGGCGCCCGGCTCACCTTGTTCGACAGTGACGAGGGCCTGCGGCACCAGATCTTCCTCACTGACACCTCGTACTGCGGCGGCGGCTCGGCCCAGTTCCTGGAGGTCCGCCACCGTGGACACGCCACCGTCGGGGACCACATCCGGTGCGGCACGACCACCGGCTTCGGACGCTTCCCATCCCGCCTGTTCTCCGTCAACGCCGCCTGGCTGCGAGCTCAGCCTCGCGGTCATCGACCTTCTGGCCTGGCCCCGTGCCCTGCTGCTGGACGGCGAGCCGGCTACCGCCGACCCCATGAAACGCGGCTACCGGATCCTGCACGTCGCTGCCCGTTTCACCCGCGGCGGCCGTCGCCTCCACCTGCGGATCGCGGCAACCTGGCCCTGGCGACACCAACTCGCCGCCGCCTTCCACCGTCCGGCCGACCTACCTCGCCCTGCCAACTGACCAGCCGCTGCGACCACTTGCGACACGAAAGCCCCTTGGAGCACCCGCCCAACGCGCCGGGTCCCCACCATGCCCACCGCCCGATACCGCCTCGATCGACCCCACAGCGCCACCTCGGCACCCCGAGCGAAACAGCGAGGCTAGGACCTGTTCCGAGCGCGGATGACGGGGTGGTCGGCAGCCGCTGGCATACCCAACCTCGTGTCAGACGCCGTTGTTACGTTGGCACGAGGATCTCGCTTCGGCCTCTGGAGAAAGCGTATGTACGACGAACGGCTCGCCGATTTTTCCCGCGAGCGGCTGGACGGCCGTCCGGCACCCGACGATCTGCGCGTGCTGCTGGTGGCGCAGTGGGAAGGACGCACCGACTTCACCCGCCTCCTCGACCTCGAATTCTTCGAGGCGGGAGAGGTCCACCCGCTCCTGGACACCAGCTATCTGAGCGAAAAGGAACTCGCGGACCCGGAGATGCAGGCCGTCAACGCCGCAGCCACGGAG
>NZ_JBSFBQ010000034.1:0-91416 GCF_053593015.1 Streptomyces sp. NPDC002403
GGCTCACCCCCGGCATCCACTACTACGACACCCAACGGCACGCTGTGCAGAGGCTGTTGACCGGCGATGTCTCGGGCCGGGTGCGCGCTCAGGCGTTCGGCACGACCTCGTAGCGCGGCGTGTTCTCCGCCATCTGCCGCAGCGCGTCCTTGCGGTCCCGCTTCGAGAGCCGGTCGATGTACAGGTAGCCGTACAGGTGGTCCGTCTCGTGCTGGAGGCAGCGGGCGAAGTAGCCGCTGCCCCGGACCTTGACCGGGTTGCCCTTGGCGTCCTGTCCGCGGACCACCGCGTAGTCCGGACGGGCCAGCGAGGCGTACGCCGTCGGGACCGAGAGGCAGCCCTCGTTGGAGTCGTCCAGGATCCGGTCCTCGGGCGCCAGCTCCTCCAGCACCGGGTTGCAGACCGCGCCCACGTGCCGCACGCCCTCGTCGTCCGGGCAGTCGTAGACGAAGACCTTGAGGTCGACACCGATCTGGTTGGCGGCCAGGCCCACGCCCTCCGCCGTCCGCTGGCTCGCGAACATGTCGTCGATCAGCCGGGCCAGCTCGTCGTCGAACTCGGTGACGTCCTTGCACTCCTTGTGGAGCACCGGGTTGCCCACGACCGTGATCGGACGGGAGGTGCCGCGCTCGCGATGCGCCGCCTCGCGCGCCTCGCAGTCCTCGGTGTCCACGACGAAACCCTCGTCGTCGACGCTGATCTGCTCGTCCGTCTCCTGCTGCGCCATGTCCGCCGTACGCCTTCCTCAAACCTGAAACCGGGCCCTGGGCCTGAAGCCCGGCCCTACCTGAAACCCGGCCGTCCACTCTTCCGGGGCCCGGGCACCCGAGCACCGCGACCGGTGCCCGTACAGCCTACGGGCACCGGTCAGCAGACTTCTTCGAGATCCCGCCACTCGCGGCTGTCCGGGCTGTCCGCCACCCAGCCGTCCAGCAGACCGCGCACCAGCCCGGCCGGCGCCGCTATCCCGCACTCCCGCTCGGGCACCCACAGCTCGCCGGAGGTGCGGTGGCCCAGCGGGCCCGGATGCCCCGGCTCGCTGTGGTCGTGCGGGTCGAGGTGCTCGCCGTCGCCCTCGTCGCTCTCCATCCGGCTCTCCGAACAGGCCCGGCAGAGCAGCCGCACGGAGGACGACCAGTCCTCCGCGGCGAACCCGGCGTCGGAGGCCAGCTGCTCCAGCGCGTCCCGGTCCGCCTCGGTGGCTGCTTCGAGCAGCACCACCCAGGTCGGCACGGGGGACGGCGCCCACAGCTCGATCTCGTCGAAGACGGGGTACGAGGGCCCGGCCGCGGTGACCCGCTCGCCGTGCGGCACCCCGTCGTGCAGGACGACCTCGCCCCAGCGGCGGCCGGACGACGGCAGCGGAATGGAGAGCACCTCCATCCGGGCCGGATCGAGCCTGCGACCCCAGACCACCTCGGCCTCGCCCTCCGGCGACAGCCGTACCGCGGCGCTGCCCAGCTCCATGCCGACCGGCTCGCTGTTGGCCGCCGAGGTGTGCTGGCCGGCGCCCGGCACCTTCAGGCCGTACGCCTGCCAGGCCCGGCGGGCCAGCGGCCAGTCCTGCAGCGCGGTGGCGGCGATCCCGACGTTCCACCAGTCGGGAGCGCCGGATTCCTTGTCGAGCAGCGCGACGGCCCGCAGGCCGGCGGCTCTCGCCTGTTCCCAGTCATGCCGGAACTTGTGCAGCAGCGCCAGGTTGAACCACGACTCCGAGAGCCAGGGTTCCAGGTCCGCCGCACGTGTCAGCAGCGCGCCCGCGTCCTCGTACCGGCCGTCGCCGATCAGCGTGAACGCGCGGTCCGTGGCCTGCCGCCAAGAGGCGGAGGGCCGATGCCGTACCTTCCCGAAGATCCTCACGATTCCCGCCTGTCCCGACTGGACACCCTCGTTTTCCGCTCTTCTTCGCATCCAACCATGCCGGGCCGGACGCCCGCTCATTACCCATGGGTTACCCGGGCAGGACCGGGGCCGGAGCGCCCCGGGCCAGGACCCTGGCCAGTGATTCCACGACTTCGGGCTGATAGTCGTGGGCGGTCCCGAGCCTGAGTTGTTCCAGTGCGCCCAGCGGCCCGATGAGACTTTCCCCGCACAGGTCGTCGTATGCGTTGACGACCCTGACGATCCTGGCGGACAACGGCTGCTCGCGATAGGGGTCGGCCTGCCGTTCGACGACGACGGCGATCTCGGTGTCCACCCCGGTCTGGCGGACCACGGCCCCGCCGAGCAGCGCGATGCGGCGCTGCTCGGCGGCGGGCAGGATGGCCGTCGCCCCGTCCGGGACCGGGTCGACCAGCGAGAGCTGGCCGATGTCGTGCATCAGGGCGGCGTGCTCCAGCACGGTCAGCCGGCTCCCGGAGAGCCCCAGCTCGCGGCCGACGGCCCGGCAGAGCACCGCGACCCTGCGGGCGTGCCCGTGCGGGGTGTACCCGGCGATCTCGGTGGACCTGGCGAGCGAGGCGATGGTCTGCCGGTAGGTGGTGCGCACGGCGACGAACCGGCGGAACGACACCTGGGTCAGCAGCAGCGGTACGCACAGGACGGGCAGCGCCCACAGCCCGGCGACGGCCACCCCGAGGGCCATCACGACCCCGGTCGCGCAGACCGCCGACCCGATGCCGATGAGACCGCGCAGCTCGTCCCGCAGGAGCGGCGGGTAGGGGTGGCGGGTGCGCGAGCGCAGCAGCAGGGCCGCGAGCACGGCGTCGCACAGCGCGGTCAGGACGAGGATCAGGAGCAGCACGAGCACGTACGACGGGCCCTCGCCGAACCGGCTCCCGGTGCGGCCGCTGTTGTACAGGGGCTGGAAGCAGACGGCGGCGAAGGCGACGGTAAGGATGCGGCGGGCCACCCGGTCGAGTGCCGGTCCGGCGCCGCGTGCCACATGGGGCACACAGGCGACCAGCTGGGCCGCGACGAGCACGGCGATCACCTGGAGGACGCCGTGCGAGGTCGGTCCGCCGCCGCTGCGGCCGAGCAGGGCGTACGCGAGCGCTCCGGCGGCTCCGAGCGGTGCGGGCTCGCGCTCCCCGGGCAGCGCGCCCCAGCGGGCCAGTTCGCCCACCGCGATGAGCACCCCGAAGGCGAGGGCGTGGCCGGGGTCGTGGAGGCCGTACCAGAGGGTGTGGGCGAGCCCGGCGGCGGCGAGGAGGGCCGCGGCGGCGAGGATGGTGAGGACGGCGGGCGGCTGTGTCCCGGCCCCGGCCCGGGTCATCCGCGGCGGTCCGCGGCCGACTGCGGACCGGGCGCCGCGCCGAGCCCGTCGGCCGACGGGCTCGGAGGGGGTACGCGGTCGAGTCGGCCGGACGGCCGCGGATGACCCGGGCCGGCCTTCGCGCTCTCGCCCCGGGGCCCCGGGACCCCCGGCTCGTCCGCCGTCACGGACCTCGTCACCGCCGACCAGCCGTGCCGTTCGAGACCGCGCGCCAGCGCCCGGACCATCTGCGGGTCGAACTGCGTGCCCGCGCACCGCTTCAGCTCCTCCAGCGCGGCCGGCACCGGTCTCCCCCGCCGGTACGACCGGGTCGAGGTCATCGCGTCGAAGGCGTCCGCCACCGCGACGACCCTGGCGAACTCAGGGATCTCGCGCCCGCTGAGCCCGTACGGGTAGCCGCTGCCGTCGAGCCGTTCGTGGTGGTGCAGGATCGCGGCCCTCGCCTCGCCGAGGAAGCCGATGCCGCGGACGATCTCGTGCCCGTACTCCGGATGCAGCTCGATCACCTGTCGCTCCTCCGGTGTGAGCGGCCCGTCCTTGCGGAGCACCCGGGTGGGGACGCCGAGCTTGCCGACGTCGTGGAGGATGCCGGCGAAGCGGACGACCTCCAGGCGGCCGGGGTCCATGCCCAGTTCGCGGGCGATGAGGACGGAGGCCCGCCCGACCCGTTCGCTGTGCCCGCGGGTGTACGTGTCCTTGATGTCGACGGCCTGCACCAGGGCCCTGATGGTGGCGCGGTGGGCGGCGTGCTCGCGGTGGTACTGGGCGAAGACCCAGCAGGAGATGTACATCGGCAGCAGGACGATGAGCGCGGAGAGCGGGCCGTACGGGCCGCGCCACAGGACCGCCATCATCAGCCCGGCCAGTCCGTGCACCAGGTGCGCTGCGAGCGAGCGGGGCAGCAGCCCGCTCCAGGCCCGCCGCAGGGGCAGCCGTTCGGCCGCGACCAGGATGGAGCCGTCCAGCGCGGTCAGCACGAGGCTGAAGGCCAGGGCGGCGGCGCAGGCGGGCAGGACCGCGCGGGGCAGGTCGGGGAGCCGGCCGGAGCCGCCGAGCGTGGCGGTGCCGCCGAGGGCTCCGTGGACGGACGAGGCCGCCCAGACCGTGACGGCGAGCTGCGCGGCCCGCCAGACGCGCCGCGCGGTGGCGGGCGGCTGTTCCACCCGGCCGGCCAGCGAGCCGGGCACGGCCACGAGTGCCGCGGCGGCGGGCGGCAGCAGGAAGGCGGCGGCGAGCAGCAGCGGAAAGAACGATCCGGCGCGGATCGGCACGGAGCTGCCGAAGAAGGGTCGGCGGCCCGGGAGTTCACAGACCAGATAGAGGCCGGTGAGCAGTGCGACGGTGACCCACGGGGTCCCCGCGCCGCTGCGCAGGGCGGGGAGCGCACAGCACAGGGCGCCCACCGCGACCGCCGGAATGTACGCGCGCGCCGCCCCGCGTGTGGCTCTCACCCGCTCGGCCCGCCCTCCACCATGGTCAATGGAGGCGCCACGCTAGCGAGTTGTGCGAGCGGTCGAGCTTCAATGAGCCCGATTAGCACATTCGGGTGATTCTGCGGCGGCGGCCGGTACGGCCCGGCCGCCGGGGTGTCACTCCTTGGCGGCGGTCGGCTGCTCGCTCGCCGCGGCCGTCACGTCCTGCTCGGGCACGGCCTGCCCCGAGCGGATCAGATCGATCCGGCCCATGACCTTGGACCGCAGATCGCTGGGCACGTCGTCCTGGCCGCAGCAGCGCTTCACCAGCTTCTTGACCGCCTGCTCCAGGCCGTACTTCTCCAGGCACGGGGAGCACTCCTCGAAGTGCACCTCGAACTTGGTGCAGTCGCTGTCGGGCATCTCATGGTCGAGGAACTCATAGAGATGATCGAGGACTTCCGAGCAGTCCGTCTCGTGCGGCTCTCCGCAGCTCATGAGCCCGAGCCTTTCCGATCGTCCGACTCTCCGGCACCGGCCGGGACGAGCCCGCGCTCACGGGCGTAGTCCTCCAGCATGCCGCGCAGCTGGCGGCGGCCCCGGTGCAGTCGGGACATCACCGTACCGATGGGAGTCCCCATGATGTCCGCGATCTCCTTGTAGGCAAAGCCCTCGACATCGGCGAGATACACGGCGATGCGGAACTCTTCGGGGATCGCCTGCAGAGCGGACTTCACGTCGGAGTCCGGCAGGTGGTCGAGTGCCTGCGACTCCGCGGAGCGCAGACCGGTCGACATGTGCGACTCGGCACGCGCCAGCTGCCAGTCCTCGATCTCCTCGGCGGCGCTGCGCTGGGGTTCGCGCTGCTTCTTGCGGTACGAGTTGATGAACGTGTTGGTGAGGATGCGGTACATCCACGCCTTGAGGTTGGTGCCCTCACGGAACTGGTGGAAGGAGCCGTACGCCTTGGCATACGTCTCCTGGACCAGGTCCTCGGCGTCCGCGGGGTTGCGCGTCATGCGCAGCGCGGCCGAGTACATCTGGTCGAGGTAACCGAGCGCGTCCCGCTCGAAGCGCGCGTTGCGCTCGGCGGGCGTCTCCTGTGCACGGCCGTCGTCGGTCCCTGTGTCGGTCCCAGTGACCGGACCCACCTCCTCCAACGCTGTGGCGGAGCCGAAACCGGACCCGCTCGAATCGGAGAATAGTCGACCTTGCTTCGAGACGGGCTGTCGTTCCGGTCCGCCCACGCCCCGCTCGGGAGTGGTCCTGGCCGCATGCAGCACCGTCCACTCCAGGTCAGCGGCGTTCGAGCGGCGCGGGCAGATGGTCGAACCCATGCGACGGACTCCCTCTCCACGTACGACGTTGATGTACCGATGACACCGACAACAGTGGCCCCCCGCGCAACATTCCCGGGGTGTACGTCACACGAGGGCGGCCAGCCAGCCGGTCACGGCGGAGGTCAGGATGCCCATCGCCTCGTCCTGGCCCGGACCGGCCTTCTTCGGCACGGCGAACCCGTGGTCGCCGTACGGCACTTCGGCGATCTCGTACTCCCCCGGCGGGAATTCGGCGGGTCGCCCGAACGGGTCGTGGCCGCCCTGCACGACGAGCGTGGGCACGCCGGTGCCGAGGAGCTCGTCCTCGCGGGACTTCTCCGGCCTGCCCGGCGGGTGCAGCGGGAAGCCGAGCGCGAGGACGGCGTGGGCACCGAGCTCCGCGGCGGTCCGGCAGGCCACCCGGGCCCCGGCGCTCCGCCCGCCCGCGACGACGGGCGCCCCGGCGGCGGTGAGCGCGGGCCACAGCCCCCGCCATCCGGTGTCCAGGGTCTTCGGGGCGGGCGCGAGCCGCTTCCCGGCGACCCGCCACGGCTGCTCCACCAGGGCCACGGTGACCCCGTGGGCGGGCAGCACGGCGGCCAGGGCCTGGAGGTCGCGGGCCTCGATACCGCCGCCCGCGCCATGGCCGAGGGCCAGCACCCATCGCGCGCTCCCGCGCTTCGTCCTGCCCGTCGCGGGGAACCAGCTGATCCTGGCCGGTCCGGCATCGGTGCCGACCGTTTCGACCGTTTCCGCCTCGGGCCGCAGGCCCGTATCCGTAGTGCTCACGTGTCCCATCCTCCCCGCCGAGAGCTCAGAAGAGTGTGCCCACCTCCGGCGCGGCCAGCTCTTCCAGCAGTTCGGGGCCGTTGTTGCGGACGTTGCTGACGGCCGTGGCCACCGGGTAGGCCCGCATCAGCCCGCCCGGCGGCGGTGCGAGCAGCCCCTTCAGCTCCTCGACGTCGGTGCGCGAGGGGTCGAGCCAGGCGTCCCAGCGGTCCGGGGTCAGCATCAGTGGCATCCGGGGGTGGATGTCGGCGAGCGTGGCGGGGCCGTCGGCGGGGGCGACGGCGAGCGGGGTGGTCTCCGCCTCGGTCGTGATCACCGTGCAGGTCACCCACCAGGCCATCGGGTGGTCGTCCGGCAGCGTCCGGTCGCGCCAGAACTCGTACAGTCCGGCCATCGCGAAGACCGATCCGTCGGCGGGCGTCACGAAGTACGGCTGCTTGCGCGGGCGCTTCTTCTTCCCCTTCTCCTCCAACTGCCGTTCGTCCGCGCCGGTGACCCACTCGTAGTAGCCGTCGGCGGGCAGGATGCAGCGCCGGGAGACGAAGGGGCGGCGGAAGGACGGCTTCTCGTGGACGGTCTCCGCCCGGGCGTTGATCATCCGCGCGGCGCCCTCCGGGGACTTCGCCCAGGACGGTACGAGTCCCCATTTCAGCGCCCGCATCTGGCGAACCGGACGCGGGTCGTCTGCGTCTTTCACAGGACGCTCCAGTACGGCGTAGACCTCCTTGGTGGGCGCCACGTTCCAGTCGGGCGCCAGGGCCTCGGCCGGTTCCCACTTCTCGACCCGGAAGAGTCCGGTCAGGTCCTCGGGCCGCCGACTCGCTGCATACCGTCCGCACATGAGTGCCAGACTGCCACGACCGGCACGCCGACCGGACGCCGATACCGCAAGCCGAACCGCAAGGAGACGCCCACGTCATGAACAGCACCGATCTGGGCAATCTGTGGGACCGCGTGTTCGGTACCCAGCCCGCCCCCGAGCAGTGGCTCGTGGTGGTGACCGGCACGCTCGCGCTGATCGCCGTCGTGCCGAACCCGATATGGCGGCTGTCCCGCAACGCGATCACCATCGCGCACGAGGGCGGGCACGGGCTGATCGCGCTGCTCACCGGACGCAGGCTGTCCGGCATCCGGCTGCACTCGGACACCAGCGGCCTGACCGTCAGCCGCGGCAGGCCGACCGGGATCGGCATGATCCTCACCGCGGCCGCCGGCTACACCGCCGCGCCGCTGCTGGGCCTGGGCGGCGCGTGGCTGCTGGTCGACGGCAGGATCACCCTGCTGCTGTGGGTGGCCACCGCGCTGCTCGCGGTGATGCTGGTGATGATCCGCAATGTGTACGGGGCACTGACGGTGATCCTCACCGGTTCGGCCTTCCTGCTGGTGTCCTGGCTGGCCTCACCCGCCTGGCAGTCGCTGTTCGCGTACACCGTGGTCTGGTTCCTGCTGCTCGGCGGCGTGCGCCCGCCCTTCGAGCTCCAGTCCAAGCGGCGGTACGGCGGTGCGCCGGACTCGGACGCGGACCAGCTGTCGCGGCTGACGGACGTACCGGCCGCGCTCTGGCTCTTCCTCTTCCACGCGGTGTCGCTCTGCTCGCTGATCGGGGGCGGGCGCTGGCTGCTCGGCATGTGAGAGCCGGTGGCGGCGGGGCCCCGCGAAAGCTGCCGTGCTCGCCGGACGCTCTAAAGTGAGGTCCATGACCGAAAGCTCCGTGCACCCCGCTCTCTGGCCCGCCCCGCATGCGACCGGGGCCGTCGACGCGACGGTCACCGTGCCCGGATCGAAGTCCGTCACCAACCGCGCGCTCGTCCTGGCAGCGCTCGCAGCCGAGCCCGGCTGGCTGCGCCGCCCGCTGCGTTCCCGCGACACCCTGCTGATGGCCGAGGCGCTGCGCGCGATGGGCGTCGGCATCGAGGAGGGCGTGGGCCCGGACGGCTCCGGCGAGGCCTGGCGGGTCATCCCGGCCGGTCTGCACGGCCCGACCACGGTCGACGTCGGCAATGCGGGCACGGTCATGCGCTTCCTGCCGCCGGTCGCCGCGCTCGCCGACGGCCCGATCCGCTTCGACGGCGACCCGCGTTCGTACGAGCGCCCGCTGACCGGTGTGATCGACGCGCTGCGGGTGCTCGGCGCCCGGATCGACGACGAGGGGCGCGGCTCGCTGCCGATGACGGTGCACGGCGGCGGTGCGCTGGACGGCGGCCCGGTGGCGATCGACGCCTCCTCGTCCTCCCAGTTCGTCTCGGCGCTGCTGCTGTCGGCGCCGCGCTTCAACCAGGGGGTGGAGGTACGCCACACCGGCGCCAGGCTCCCCTCCATGCCGCACATCCGGATGACCGTCGACATGCTGCGGGCGGTCGGCGCCCAGGTCGACGAGCCGGAGACGGGCGGCGAGCCGAACGTCTGGCGGGTCACCCACTCCGCCCTGCTCGGCCGCGATCTGACCATCGAGCCCGATCTCTCCAACGCCCAGCCGTTCCTCGCGGCCGCGCTGGTCACCGGCGGCCGGGTCACGATCCCCGACTGGCCCGAGCGCACCACCCAGCCGGGCGACGCGCTGCGGGAGATCTTCACGGCGATGGGCGGCAGCTGCGAGCTGACCGAGCGCGGCCTCACCTTCACCGGTTCGGGCCGTATCCACGGCATCGACGTCGACCTCGGCGAGGTCGGCGAGCTGACCCCGGGCATCGCGGCGGTCGCGGCGCTGGCCGATTCCCCGTCCACCCTGAGCGGTGTCGCCCATCTGCGGCTGCACGAGACGGACCGGCTGGCCGCACTCACCAAGGAGATCAACGAGCTCGGCGGCGATGTCACCGAGACCGCCGACGGCCTCCGCATCCGGCCCCGGCCGCTGCACGGCGGTACCTTCCATACGTACGACGACCACCGGATGGCCACCGCGGGGTCGATCATCGGCCTCGCCGTCCCCGGAGTGGAGATCGAGAACGTGGCGACCACCGCCAAGACCCTGCCGGACTTCCCGCAGATGTGGACCGGAATGCTCGGGGCCTGAGACATGCGCCGCTACGGCAAGAACCCCGACGAGGACGACATCCGGGTCCGCCCCAACCCGAAGGGCAACCGGCCTCGCACCCATACCCGCCCGAAGCACGAGGACGCCGAGGAGGGCATGGTCCTCACCGTCGACCGGGGCCGCCTCACCTGTCTTGTCGACGGCCGCACGGTCATGGCGATGAAGGCCCGTGAGCTGGGCCGCAAGGCCGCCGTGGTGGGTGACACGGTCTCCCTCGTCGGTGATCTCTCCGGTGACAAGGACACCCTCGCCCGCATCGTCCGCATCGGTGAGCGCCGCTCGGTGCTGCGCCGGACCGCGGACGACGACGATCCGTACGAGCGGGTGGTCGTCGCCAACGCCGACCAGCTGGCGATCGTCACCGCGCTGGCCGATCCGGAACCCCGGCCGCGGATGATCGACCGCTGTCTGGTCGCCGCGTACGACGGCGGGCTCTCCCCGCTCCTGGTCCTCACCAAGTCGGATCTGGCCTCCCCGGACAAGCTGCTGGAGGCGTACACCCCGCTGGGCGTCCCGTTCATCGTGACCAGCCGCGAGGAGCTGGAGAACGGCGACGCGGCCGACCGCGTCCGCGAACAACTGCACGACCGGGTCACCGCCTTCGTCGGACACTCCGGCGTCGGCAAGACCACGCTGGTCAACGCGCTGGTGCCGAAGGACAGGCGGCGTACGACGGGAGTGGTCAACGCGGTCACCGGCCGCGGCCGGCACACCACCACCTCGGCGCTGGCGTTGCCGCTGCCGGACTACCGCGGCTGGGTGATCGACACCCCCGGTGTCCGCTCCTTCGGGCTCAACCACATCGACCCGTCCCGGGTCATCCACGCCTTCCCCGACCTGGAGCCCGGCACCGAGGAGTGCCCGCGCGGCTGCACCCACGACAGCCATGAACCGGAATGCGCCCTGGTCGCCTGGGTGGCGGACGGCCATGCCGATCCGGCCCGGCTGGACTCGCTGCACCGGCTGCTGTCCACGCGGGAGCGGCGCGAAGGCGACTGACCGGGGAACGTTTGCGATCTACCGCCGCAGGTAAATGCATAATCACACCCAGTGTGGCAAGGCGGTCACCGACGTGGGAGGGCACTGACGATGGCGTGGCTGCTGGTCGTGGTCGCAGGACTTCTGGAGACCGGCTTCGCCGTCTGTCTGAAACTCTCGCACGGCTTCACCCGGCTCTGGCCGACCATCGCGTTCTGCGTCTTCGCGCTCGGCTCCTTCGGTCTGCTGACGATGTCGCTGAAGAAGCTCGACGTGGGGCCCGCCTACGCGGTGTGGACCGGCATCGGCGCGGCGGGCACCGCGATCTACGGCATGGTCTTCCTCGACGACGTGGTCTCCACCCTCAAGCTGATCTCGATCTCCCTGGTGATCATCGGGGTGATCGGGCTCCAGCTCTCGGGCTCGTCCCACTGACCGCGTCCTGCCCCGCCACGAGGCGGACCAGTGGTGCCGCCTCTCCCCCCGCCGCCCCGGGTGCGGGCACCAGCGCGTAGCTCAGGGCGAGCCGCAGCGCGATCTCACAGGTCACGGCCAGGGCCTGCGGGTCGCACGGCAGGCCTTCCCCGTCGAGGGCGGCCATCGCTCGTTCACCGGCCCGGCGGAGCAGCTCGGCGGGGGTCGGCGGCCCCGGATCGGCGCAGCGCCGGCCGGGCACCGGACACGCGCCCCCGGTCGTACAGTGCGCGGGGCGGGGTAACCGTTCGTTCCAGCATCCGGTGAGCAAGGCCCTGACCAGCGCGTTCGTGCGCACGACCCGGACGGTCCAGGCGGCGGTGGCGGCCAGTCTGTCCTCCGTGCCGCCGGCCGACCCCAGGGCCTGCTCGACACCGGTCAGATAGCGGTCGGCGGCGTCCCGGACCAGGGCACGGGCCAGGCCTTCCTTGCCGCCGAACTCGTTGTAGAGGGTCTGCCGGGAGACGCCCGCGGCGTGCGCCACGTCGACCATGCGCACCGAGGTCCAGGGCAGGGTCGCCAGCGCCGAGAGGGCGGCGTCCAGCAGTGCTTCCCGCGCTGTGGGCATCGTCGCCTCCCGCGCCGAGGGCTCCGCGTCCCAGCGTCGGCCCGCTCCCCGGGACTGTCAATGGTCCGCGCGGCTCCGGGACGTATGGCTCCGTTCACCTTCGGTCGATACTGTGACGGCATGCCCGATTACCACGATGATCTGCGCCTTGCCCATGTGCTGGCGGACGCCGCCGACGCGGCGACGATGGACCGGTTCAAGGCGCTCGACCTCAAGGTCGAGACCAAGCCGGACATGACGCCGGTGAGCGAGGCCGACAAGGCCGCCGAGGAGCTGATCCGCGGCCACCTCCATCGGGCCCGCCCGCGCGACGCGATTCTGGGCGAGGAATACGGGATCGAGGGCACCGGCCCCCGGCGCTGGGTCGTCGACCCGATCGACGGCACCAAGAACTATGTTCGCGGCGTCCCCGTCTGGGCGACGCTGATCTCGCTGATGGAGGCCGGCGAGGACGGCTTCCAGCCGGTGGTCGGCGTGGTCTCGGCTCCCGCGCTGAACCGGCGCTGGTGGGCGGCGAAGGGGGCGGGCGCGTTCTCCGGCCGCAGCCTGACCTCCGCGACCCGGCTGCAGGTCTCGAAGGTGGAGCGGATCGCGGACTCCTCGTTCGCGTACGCCTCGCTGAGCGGCTGGGAGGAGCAGGGCCGGCTCGACGGGTTCCTGGATCTGACCAGGGCCTGCTGGCGCACGCGCGGGTACGGCGACTTCTGGCCGTACATGATGGTCGCCGAGGGTTCGGTGGACATCTGCGCGGAGCCGGAGCTCTCGCTCTGGGACATGGCCGCCAACGCGATCATCGTCCAGGAGGCGGGCGGGCAGTTCACCAGCCTGGACGGGGTCTCCGGTCCGGGCGGCGGCAACGCCGCGGCCTCGAACGGACTGCTCCACCACGAGCTGCTCGGTTATCTGAACCAGCGCTACTGAGCCGACGCTGCCGAACCAGTGCTACCGAACCGGCGTTGCTGAACCGGCCCACCCGGCCGTACCCCGTCACCGAAGGGCGTCGCGCCCCGGCGCACGCCCTTCGGGCGGTTCACCCCTCTTGTCCCGTCCGCACATCGGTGCAACTCTGGGAGTTCCCCCCGCTTGTGAATTTGTGAATCGGCTCACGCGCCCTTTCACCAAGGAGGTGGCTCCCTTCATGCTCGTCCGAGACGCCATGAGCACACTGGTCCTCACCATCGGGCCCGCCCATACGCTCCGCCAGGCCGCCCGGCTGATGTCGGTCCGCCATATCGGGGCCGCGGTCGTCCTCGACAACGACAACAGCGGGCTCGGCATCCTCACCGAACGCGACATCCTCAACGCGGTCGGCTCCGGACAGGATCCGGATGTCGAGACCGCCGCCACCCATACCACCACCGACGTGGTGTTCGCCGCGCCCACCTGGACCCTGGCCGAGGCCGCCGAGGCCATGACACACGGCGGGTTCCGCCACCTGATCGTGCTGGACGACCACGGACCCGTGGGCATCGTCTCCGTCCGTGACATCCTGCGCTGCTGGGCGCCCGCCAGGCGCCGCCACCAGGCGGAACTCATCGGCTGAACCCGCGGTGAACGACCGGTGGGCCGGTCTCCCCCGGAGAGGAGACCGGCCCACCGCCGACGACAGTCGTCCGGGTCAGCCGCGAAGGGCCTGGACCGCGGCCTCCAGACGCTTGCCGAAGTCGCCGTCCGCCTGGCGGAAGTTGTTGATCGCACGCTCGGCGATGTCGTCGCGCGACACCTTGGCGATGAACCCGGCGAGGTTGTCGATCAGCCGGGCCTTCTCGTCCTCGGAGTAGAGCCGGTAGAGGTTCCCGGCCTGCACGAAGTCGTTGTCCTCGGCGTGGCTCGGGGCCACGTGCGTGGCGACCTCGCCGGAGACGGTGGTGGCCTCCCACAGCGGACGGTCGGTCTGGGCCGGACCGCCGAAGCTGTTCGGCTCGTAGTTCTTCGCGCCCTTGTGGCGGCCGTCGTACAGGTAGCCGTCCCGGCTGTTGGTGCGCGCCTCGGTGGCGTGCGGACGGTTCACCGGCAGGTGGTCGGCGTTGATGCCGACGCGGTAGCGGTGGGCGTCACCGTAGGCGAAGAGGCGGCCCTGGAGCATCTTGTCGGGCGACGGGCCGATGCCCGGCACGAAGTGCGCGGGGCTGAAGATCGACTGCTCGACCTCGGCGAAGATGTTCTCCGGGTTGCGGTTGAGCTCCAGCTTCCCGATCTCGATCGGCGGGTAGTCCGCGTGCGGCCACACCTTGGTGAGGTCGAACGGGTTGAAGCGGTACGTGGCCGCCTCGGCCGCCGGCATGATCTGGACCTGCACCGTCCAGGACGGGAAGTCGCCGCCCTCGATCGCCTCGCGCAGATCGCGCTGGTGGCTGTCCGGGTCCTCGCCGGCGAGCTTGTTGGCCTCGTCCTGGGTGAGGTTCTTGATGCCCTGGTCGGTCTTGAAGTGGTACTTGACCCAGAAGACCTCGCCGGCCTCGTTGCTCCACTGGTAGGTGTGCGAGCCGTAGCCGTTCATGTGGCGCAGCGTCGCCGGGATGCCCCGGTCACCGAAGAGCCAGGTCACCTGGTGGGTGGACTCGGGCGACAGACCCCAGAAGTCCCAGACGTTGTCCGCCTCCTGCGAGCCGGTGTACGGGTCGCGCTTCTGGGTGTGGATGAAGTCCGGGAACTTGATGGCGTCCTTGATGAAGAACACCGGGGTGTTGTTGCCGACGAGGTCGTAGTTGCCCTCCTCGGTGTAGAACTTCAGCGCGAAACCGCGGGGGTCGCGCACCGCGTCGGCCGAGCCGAGGTTGCCGGCCACGGTCGAGAAGCGCAGGAAGGTCTCGGTCTGCTTGCCGACCTCGGAGAGGAACTTCGCCCGGGTCCACTGCGAGACGTCGCGGGTCAGCGTGAACGTGCCGTACGCGCCGGCGCCGCGGGCGTGGACGATGCGCTCCGGGATGCGCTCACGGTTGAAGTGCGCGAGCTTCTCCAGCAGCGACTGGTCCTGCACCAGGACGGGACCGCCGACGCCCGCGGTCTGGCTGTTCTGGTTGTCGGCGACCGGCGCGCCGGCCTCCGTGGTGAGCGGTCCCTGCGTCACGTGCGCCTCCTGCGTCGTTCCTGCACATTCGTCTTGTCCTGCACAGCCTGTCCCTTGGCGTATGCCGATGCCGATCCTACAATGGACTTAGTCCAAGTCAAGTGAACATCCAAAGTCACACCCGTTCGGGACCTGGTCCCTTCACTGTTAGGCTTGTTTCCATGAGTGACCTGTTGGAACGACTTCGCGGACGCGGCTGGCGCATGACTGCGCAGCGACGCGTCGTGGCCGAGGTCCTCGACGGGGACCATGTGCATCTGACGGCCGACGAGGTCCACGCGCGGGCCGTGGCCAAGCTGCCCGAGATCTCCCGTGCCACCGTCTACAACACGCTGGGTGAGATGGTGTCGCTCGGCGAGGTCATCGAGGTCTCCACGGACCGCCGCGCCAAGCGGTACGACCCGAACGCGCACCGCCCCCATCACCACCTCGTCTGCGCGGTCTGCGGCACGATCCGCGACGTGCACCCGGCCGGCGACCCGATGGCGGACCTGCCGAGCGACGAACGCTTCGGCTTCACGGTGTCCGACGTCGAGGTCACCTACCGGGGTATCTGCCCCACCTGCGCGGCGACAAGCTGATCCGAACGAACGAAGAAGGCCCCGGTGCGGACATCATCCGCACCGGGGCCTTCCGTACGGATCCCCTCGGCGGACAGCGCCTCCCCCCGCCACCGGCACACGCGCGCCCCCTTCCCGAATCTGACGGGTAGTCATATCGTCTGCGGCGATCACGTCCGCCCCGCGGCGGATCCGCACCTCGATACGCGCGAGGAGAGACCCGTGGGAGATCCGCACCCGAGCCCACCCGCCACCGCAGCCACCGGCCCCAAACTCCGCGCCGACGCGCTCACCCGCTCGTTCGGGCGCGGCGCCAAGGCCCTGCCCGCCCTCGGCCCGCTCGACCTCTCCGTCGCAGCGGGCGAGTTCACCTGCATCGTCGGCCCGTCCGGCTGCGGCAAGTCCACCCTGCTCAGGATCGCCGCCGGGCTGCTGCGTCCCAGCTCCGGCGAGCTGTCCATCCGTACGGGCGCGTCCCGCCCGGCGGCGATGATCTTCCAGGACTACGGCATCTACGACTGGAAGACCGTGCTCGCCAATGTCCGGTTCGGCCTCGACATCCAGCGCGTACCGCGCAAGGAGGCCGACGCCAGGGCGCGCGACTGGCTGGCCCGGATGGGCCTCTCCGACTTCGCCGGGGCGTATCCGTCCACCCTCTCCGGCGGGATGCGGCAACGGGTCGCGATCGCCCGTGCCCTCGCCGTCGAACCCGAGATGTTGCTGATGGACGAGCCGTTCGCGGCGCTCGACGCCCAGCTGCGCACCATCCTCCAGGACGAGCTGCTCGACCTCACCCAGACCACCCGTACCACCACCCTCTTCATCACCCACAGCCTCGAAGAGGCGATCGTGCTCGGGGACAGGGTGCTGGTGATGTCCGCCAGACCGGGGCGGATCATCGCCGAGCGCCGCCCGCCGTTCGGCCGGCCGCGCACCGGAACGGTCCGGTCCGCACCCGAATTCACCGCGCTGAAGAGCGAGTTGTGGGAGCTTCTCCGTGGCGAGGTGCACCGGGAGGCGGTCCCGGCATGACCGTCACCGTGAACGCCACGAAGCCCGACGAGGGCGTACTGGTCCGCCGACCGGGCCCGCAGGAGCTGCATCCGGTACGCACCCACCGCAGGCGCCGCGCCCTGGAGATCGCACTCGCCGTCGCCGTACCGCTGCTCCTCGTACTGCTCTGGCAGCTGGCCGCCGCACAGTCCTGGATCGACGCCCGGGTCTACCCCGCCCCCTCCACCATCCTGGCGGACGGCTGGGACCGGGCGGGCGCCGGTGAACTGTGGCCGGACGTATGGGCCACGCTCAAGCGGGTTCTCGGCGGCTATGCGATCGGCACCGTCGCGGGATACGCGCTCGGCCTGCTGATGGGCTCGCTCTTCCTCGTGCGGGCTGCGCTGGAGCCGTTGCTCGACGCCCTGTACGTCGTGCCGAAGCTGGCCCTGCTGCCCGTCTTCCTCAATATGTTCGGCCTCGGCGAGGGCCCGCAGATCGCCCTGGTCGCCGCGACCGTCTTCTTCTTCGTCTGGATCTCCACGATGGCGGCCGTGCTCGCCGTCCCGGCCGGCCACCGTGATGCCGGTCAGGTCTTCGGCGCCTCGACCTGGCAGATGTTCCGCCATGTGCTGCTGCCCGCGTCGCTGCCCGCGGTCCTGGTCGGGGCACGGATCGCGGCGGGAGTGGCGGTGCTCGTCATCGTCGCCTCCGAACAGATCGCCGCGGCCGACGGTCTCGGCCATCTGATCTTCGACTCCCGGGCGCTGTTCCAGAACGACGTGATGTTCGTCGGCATCGTGTGTGTGGCGGTCCTCGGTGTCGTCTTCTCCGAAGTGGTGCGGATCGCCGGGCGGCTGCTCACGCCGTGGGCCCCGCGCGACCGCGGCCCCGGCCGGTCCTGAACGGCTCCCCACGCTCTTCGTACGGAGGCACTGTGCGTACACACACCCCCTTCACCCGCATCGTCGTGCTCGTCACGGCATCCCTGCTCGGCGCGGCGGGCTGCGCCGGGCCCGACTCCGGCGGCGACGGTGCCGCCACCGCGCCGCGCACCGTCAGGCCCGTCGCGGGCTGTGGCGCCGGCAGCTGGACCGATCCGGCCGAACTCGCCCCCGACCGGAAGGCGGCCCGCTGCGACAAGGGCGCCCCGGCGGCCCAGCCCCTGGCGAAGAGACGGAAGATCACCGTGGCCACCGGCACCCTGAGCGCGGAGTACGTCGCTCCGCTCCAGGTCGCGGTGGCGAAGGGCGAGTTCGCGAAGGAGGGGCTGGACGTCGAACTGAAGGTGCTGCCCACCCCGGACGCCCTGCCGCTGCTCGCCAAGGGCGACGTGGACGCCCAGTGGGCGGCTCCCGAGGCAGCCGTGATGAACGGCATCAACGGCGGCTTCGACATCAAGTGGGTCGCGGGGAACTTCTCCCCCGACCCCACCTCGAAGAGCGGCCTGTGGGTGCGTCTCAAGGACGGCGAGAACGCCGATCACGTCGAGATGGCGGGCCGGAAGCTGGGCACCATGATCGGCAAGGGGTCGGTCATCGCCTACCCGATGGACACCTCCCTGAAGAAGCACGGCGGCGGCCTCGACAGGATCAGCTTCCAGCAGCTCGGTTCCGCGGACGTGCTGACCGCACTGCAGAACGGCGGCGTGGACTCGGCCTGGCTGCTCGACCCGATCTGGCGCAAGGTGGACGGCGACAGGAGGTACGCGTTCCTGGGGGGCCAGCCCGTCGGTGAACCGCTCGGCGGCCTGCTCTTCGGCCCGACGCTGCTGAACAAGGACCCCGACGCGGGTGTCGCCTTCCTCCGCGCCTACATCCGGACCGTGAACACCTACTTCGCCGGCGACTACAAGTCCGATGCCGGCTTCGTCACCGAGCTGGCGAAGCTGATGAAGACCGACGAGGCCACGCTGCGGTCGACCCCGTCGATGCGGATGGACTGGGAAATACGCAAGGGCACGACGGACCGGCTGCAGGAGGCGTACGCCGACTCGGGTGTCTCGAAGGGGGCCCCGGTGCCGGAGGCGAAGGCCGTCGACCGGGCGATGTACTCGGAGGCGGTGGGCCACAAGCTCTGACGCATATGCAGAAGGCCGGATCCTCTGAAAGGATCCGGCCTTCTGTTTTCAGTAGCGGGGACAGGATTTGAACCTGCGACCTCTGGGTTATGAGCCCAGCGAGCTACCGAGCTGCTCCACCCCGCGTCGTTGTGATTAGAACTGTACGTCACCGCTGCCGACCAGCGCAAATCCATTCCGGCGCCCTGCGGGGACGGGCATCGGGGCACCGCTCGCACGACGCCCCGGCGCCCGTCCCGGCCGGTTTCTTCCCTACGCGGTCAGTTCCTGGTGCAGCGCCTCCCGCAGCCGGGCCGCCCGCTCCGCGACCTCCGCCGGGCCCAGCTCGACCGCCCGCGCACACCAGCGCTGCCCCTCGGTGAGTTCGCCGCGGCGGGCGGCCAGCAGGGCGAGGCGCAGGGCGGCCCGCCCGTGCCCGTCGTTCGCGGCCCGGCTCCACCACAGCGCGGCCTCGCGCTCGCTGCCCTCGCGGGCGAGCAGCAGCCCGAGGTTGAAGGCGCCGTTGCGACTGCCCGACTCGGCGGCCTCGCGGTACCAGCGGGCGGCGCTGTCCACGTCGCCCCGGGCTGCCGCGAGCATCCCGACCCGCACCTGGGCGCGGCGGTGCCCCTGCTCGGCGGCCCGCTCGTACCACTCCTCGCACTCGGTCTTCTCCGGCATCGGCTCACCGAGCGCGGGCGGGCCGGGCGGCGGCTGCCGCGAGTCCAGCACCCCGGCCAGCCGGAATGCGGCCTCCGCGCTGCCGCCGCCCGCCGCGCAGCGCAGATGGCGCTCCGCCTCCTGCTCCTCGCCCCGGTGGAGCAGGGCCATGCCGACCTGGAGGGCGGCCTCGGTGTGGCCGGCCGCCGCGGCACGCTCGTACCAGACCAGTGCCGCACGGTCCTCGTCGCGCCCGGCGTACAGGATGCCGAGGTTGAAGGCCGCGTCGACGCTGCCCGCCTCGGCCGCCTTGGAGAACCAGGGCTCGGCGCCGGTCGCGTCGTCCGCCTGGAGCAGGAGCACGGCCAGCGCGTTGGCGGCCTCGCGGTGGCCCGCGTACGCGGCGCGGCGGTACCACTGCTCGGCCTGCGGCGTACGGTCCTGGGCCGCGCAGAGCAGGCCGAGGTTGTAGGCGCCGTTGACATCGCCCGCGTCCATGGCGGCGCGGTACCAGCGCTCGGCGGTCTGCTGCTCGCCCCTGGCCGCGTGCAGCGCCCCCAGGGCGTTGGCGGCGTTGCCGTCGCCGTCCTGGGCGGCGCGCAGCCACCACACGGCGGCGCTCTCCTCGTCGCCCGCGTCACGCAGCAGGAAGCCGAGCGCGCAGGCGGCGCGCGCCTCGCCCGCCTTCGCGGAGATCAGGTACCAGCGGCCGGCCTCCTTGGGCTCGCCGCGCTGTTCGAGGATGGCGCCGAGGTGCAGGGCGGCGAGCCGGTGGCCCCGCGCGGCGGCCTGCCGGTACCACTGCTCGGCCTCGCCCACGCGCCCGGTCGCCGGGCCCGCCACCGGGCCGTCGTCCCTGCGCACCGCAGAACGGCCGGACGCCCCGGGCCGCTCGCCCGCCCCGGGACCCAGCCCCGGGCGGCCGAAGGCGTCGTGCGGGTCGTCGCCGGCATTGCGGTCCAGCATGCGTGCGAGGCGGTACGCGGCTTCCCGGTGCCCCTGCTCGGCGGCGGCCCGCAGCCAGCGCTCCGCGCCGACGTCGCTGCGGTGTTCCAGCAGGTCGGCGAGGGCGTACGCACCCAGCGCATGACCCTGCTCGGCGGACTGCCGCAGCCAGTACTCGGCACCGGGCTCGTCGCCGCGCTCGCGGTAGTGGCGGCCCAGGGCGTGCGCGGCGGCGGCGGAGCCCGCGACGGCGGCGATGCGCCACCAGCCGGCCGCGTCGTCGACGTATCCGCGCTGGTGGAGGAGGACGCCCAGGTTGTTGGCCGCGGCCCGGTCGCCGTCCGCGGTGGCCCCGCGCAGGTAGGGTTCCGCGCCGTCCAGGTCGCCCCGGCGCAGCAGCAGGGCACCGAGGACGCTCATCGATGCGGTGTCCCCGGCGTCGGCGGCGCGACGGTGACGCGCCTCGCTCTCGGCGCTCTCCTCGCTCTCGGCGCTCCCGGAAGTCGCCGTGGCCCCTGCGGTCCCCGTGTTCCCATCGGCCCCAGCGCTTCCCGTGTTCTCTGTGAACTCCGTGCTCTCGACGGTCGCGGCACACCCCGCAGTCTCAGCAGTCTCGGTCGCCTTGATGATCTCAGGTGTATCGGGTGTCTCAGGTGTGTCAGTGGTCTCGTTGTTCCCCGCAGCGGCACCACCAAAAGCCGCATTCGTCGCATTATATGGTCGATCAACGCGACGTTGCACAAACCGCCCTGTCTCCAACAGAGTTGCCCTGTCCCCCATAAATACCATCGTCGCACCACCTGCAACCCGCGTACATCCGGTATATCGCGGCCAGTGAGGTCACTTCAGCGTTTTGTCGACATGCCCACAGAGAGATAAGTCAAACACGTCCGGAGCCAACTCGTGCCCCGCGAACCGCACTTCACGCACCTTGCACAAGAAAGTCGTCACGGCACGACGAAGGCCCGGATCCTCGAAAGGATCCGGGCCTTCGTCTTTCAGTAGCGGGGACAGGATTTGAACCTGCGACCTCTGGGTTATGAGCCCAGCGAGCTACCGAGCTGCTCCACCCCGCGTCGTTGTGTGCAAACCGTACCACGACGCGGGGGTGAGCCTTTACCGGGTTACTCAGCCGCTGGTGTCGGTGCCGGCCGGTTTGCCCTTCTCGTCCGAGCCGGTCGCGCTGTCCGTGGCCTTCGCACCGTCCTTCGCGCTGTCCTTCGCACCGCCCGCGCCGTTCGCACTGCCCGACTTGGGCTGGGCGGCCGCCGCGCGCTGCAGGGCGTCCTGCAGATCCGCCTGAGCCTTGCCGTAGGCGGTCCAGTCCTGCTCCTTCAGGGCCGCTTCGCCCTCCGAGTAGGCCTTCTGCGCGTCCGCGATCGCCTTCTTCAGCGCCGCGTCACCGGTGGCCGGCGGCTCCGTGGTGCCCGGGGGTCTGGTGGTCTCCGGCGGGGTGGTGCCGGTGTCCGTCACCCCGAAGACCGCGTTGAGCGCCTCCCCGAGGCTGTTCTCGAAGACGGTCTTCGACCCGTACGAGGCGGCGACCTTGCGCAGCAGCGGATAGTTCTGCGTGCCACCGCGGGTGTACACCGGCTCGATGTAGAGGAAGCCCCCCTCCAGCGGCACGGTCAGCAGGTTGCCGTACTCGATGTCGGAGTCGGTTCCCTTCAGGTTTCTCACGAACTCGGCGACGTCGTCGTTGCCGTTGAGCTCACTCTGTACCTGACCGGGACCCTTCACCGTGGTGGTGACTCTCAGCAGCCTTATCGTGCCGTAGTCCTTGCTGGCCGCGTCCGCGTCCACCGCCATGAACGCCCCGAGGTCGGGCCGCCCCTTCGGGGTGAACGTCGTCGTCAGCGAGAACTTCTGGGCCGTCTGGTCCGGCATCTTTATGCTCAGGTAGTACGGCGGGACGGCACCGGACTCCTTGTTGGTCGGGTCGTCCGGGACCTGCCACGCGTCACTGCCGCTGTAGAACTGCGCGGGGTTGGTGACGTGGTAGCGGGTGAGCAGTTCGCGCTGCACCTTGAACAGGTCCTGCGGGTACCGCAGGTGGTCCATGAGCTCCTGCGGGATGTCCGCCCTGGGCTCCACGGTCCCCGGGAACGCCTTGCGCCAGGTCTTGAGGACCGGGTCCTCGGTGTCCCACTCGTAGAGCTTGACCTTGCCGTCGTACGCGTCGACGGTGGCCTTCACCGAGTTGCGGATGTAGTTGACCTGGTTCTGCTGGGCGACGACCGCGCGCTGGTTGGTGGTCAGCGAGTCGGCCGTGGTGTCACCGAGCGTCGTGCGCGAGGCGTACGGGTAGCCGTTGGTGGTGGTGTACGCGTCGACGACCCACTGGATGCGGCCGTTCACCACTGCCGGGTAGGCGTCGCCGTCGATGGTCAGCCACGGGGCGACCGCCTCGACGCGCTCCTTGGGCGTGCGGTTGTAAAGGATCCGCGAACCGTCGCCGATGGCTCCCGAGTACAGGATCTGCGGCTCGCTGAACGCCACCGCGTACGCGGCGCGGTTGAAGGCGTTGGAGAGACTGACCCCGCTGTCACCCTGGTAGCTGGTGGTCTTCTCGCCGTCCTCCTCGTAGTCGAGCTCCTTCTGGGGCCCGCCGACGATGGAGTACTGCTCGGTCTTCTCGCCGTAGTAGATCCGCTGCTCGTACTTGGGGAACTCGCCGCTCGTCGGCAGACCGGACTCGGTGAAGTCCGGGGAACCCTTCGGGTTCTTGCCGGTCGTCGTGCCCTTGGCCGCGATGGCGCCGTAGCCGTGGGTGTAGGTGAAGTGGTCGTTGATCCAGTTGCGCTTGGGGATGCCGTCGAGGTTGAGCTCGCGCAGACCGATGACCGTGTCCTGGTCCTTGCCGGCGGCGTCCTTGTAGCGGTCGACGTCCAGCGTCTTGGGGAACTGGTAGTAGTTCCTCTTCTGCTGGAGCTGCTGGAAGGCCGGGGAGACTACGTTGGGGTCCATCACCCGGTAGCTGGCGGCGTCGTTCGCGCTGGCGCGCAGCTTGGCGTCGTCGTCCGTCGTGCTCTTGCCCGAGTAGTCGTCGACCTGAGCGTTGTCGATGTCGTACGCGTCACGCGTCGCTTCGATGTTCTTCCGGATGAACGGGGCTTCCTTGGCCTGCTCGTTCGGCTGGACCTGGAACTTCTGCACGATCGCGGGGTACAGCCCGCCGATCAGGATCGCCGAGAGCACCATCAGGCCGAAGCCGATCACCGGGAGCTGCCAGGTGCGCCGCCAGAGCGTCGCGAAGAACAGCACCGCGCAGATCGCGGCGATGCAGAACAGAATGGTCTTCGCCGGCAGATAGGCGTTGGCGTCGACGTACCGCAGGCCCGTCCAATTGTCCGTGGCCTTGAAGTCGCTGGACTTCACGGCCAGGCCGTACCGGTCGAGCCAGTACGCCACGGCCTTCAGCGAGACGAAGACGCCGAGCAGCACCGACAGATGGCCGGTGGCCGCGCCGGTCGCCCGGGCGCCGGGGCTGGTGACGCGCAGTCCGCCGTACAGATAGTGCGTCATCGCGGCGGCGATCAGTGAGAGCACCGTGGCCGCGAAGCCGAAGCCCAGCAGGAAGCGGTACCAGGGCAGGTCGAAGGCGTAGAAGGACACGTCCAGATGGAACTGGGGGTCCTTCTGCCCGAACGCCACGCCGTTCACATACATCAGCCAGGTACGCCACTGGCCGGAGGCGGATGCTCCGGCGATCAGCCCGACGAGCGCGGTGATCGCGAGCAGCACCCACTTCTTGTACGGGGCGAGGCTCATCCGGTAGCGGTCCAGGCTCTGCTGTTCCAGAGACATCGCGCTCAGCGGCGGCCGGAGCCGGTGCGCGAGCCAGATGTTCAGTCCGACGGCGAATGCCATCAGCAGGCCGAAGACCAGGAACAGGCCGATCTTGGTCCACAGGGTGGTGGTGAAGACGGACGAATACGCGACCGACCGGTACCAGAGCCAGTCCGTCCAGAACCCGGCGAACATGACGAACGCCATGGCGAGAACCGCCAGGACGCCCAGTGTCATGAGCAGGGTACGGGCACGCCGGGACGGGCGGCCGACTCTGATCCGTGGCCCGGTCGGGCCTCCGCCGCGGTCCGGCATCTGGAAAGCCAACGTGCGCACCTCGAAGTTCGCGGGTCGTGTGAAGCGGGCCCAGCGATCGTAGAGCCCACCTATGCAACTTACTGAGGCTTTACCTAGTTCCCGTTCCCGGGGCGGAAGGAGGCAGGATATTGCCCATGCCCAACGTTTCCCCCTCAGGCCCTCCGATGGCCGCGAGCCCGCTCACCGTCGCCGTGCTCGAAATCGACGAGTACATCTCCGGCCTCGGCTGGGACCAGCCGGCCCGGCTCTTCGCCCTGGTCGACACCGCCAAGCTCCGGGTCCAGGAGCCCGGCCTCGCCGCCCAGCTCGGCCTGGACAGCGCCGATTCCCCGTCCGCCTCACTGACCCCCATCGAGCAGGACGAGCTGCCGCCGGGGACCGCCCTGGACGAGTTCCTCGCCACGATCGCCTGGCCCGACGCCGTGATCGGGTGCGCGCTGACGGTGGAGCGGCTGATGCTGCCGCCGTCCGCCGAGGCCTCGGTGCCCGAGGGGCTCGACGACGCGCAGCTGACCAAGTGGGTCGCCAAGCACCCGGAGCGCCAGGAGGTGCGGATGACCGTGGCGGTCCTGCGGGACGGTACGCGTGAGTCGGCCGTACGGCTTCGCGCGAAGGACACCCCGAGCGAGGTGCGCACCGGCGCCGGTCTGGTGCCCGGGCTGGCCGACGCGCTGACCGCGACCTTCGAGGCCTGACCCCGCCGCGTCCCCCCGCGGGGGCACGGTCAGCCTGCCGAGCAGCTCGGCAGCCCGGCCGTGTCCCCCACCCGGATCTTCTCCAGCGACTTCTTCGCGTCGTCGATCGTCTTCACCTTCACCAGCGTGAGTCCGCTCGGGGTGTCGGAGGCGGCGGCCCTGCAGTTCTCGTCCGGTGTCAGGAAGTACCTGGCGCCGGCGTTGCGCGCGCCGACCAGCTTCATGTTGATGCCGCCGATCGGACCGACCTTGCCCTTGTCGTCGATCGTGCCGGTACCCGCGATGAACTTGCCGCCCGTGAGCTTGCCGGGCGTCAGCTTGTCGATGATGCCCAGCGAGAACATCAGACCGGCGCTGGGGCCGCCGACGTCGGCGAGCTTGATGTCGATCCGGAACGGGAACGTGTGGTCGGTCCCGGCCTGGATGCCGACGATCGCGCGGTTCTCCTTGGGCGCCTTCGCCGTGGTGATGACGATCTTCCGGCTGCCCTCGGGCTCCTTGCCGGCCTTCTCGGCGGCCTGGGCCGTGCGGGCCGGGATGACCGTGAACGTGACCTTCTCGCCGGGGTCGTGGCGGGTGACGAGCTTCGCGACGTCCTCGGGCTGCTTGACGGGGGTGCCGTCGACCTGCTTGATCACGTCGCCCGCGTGCAGCTTGCCCTGGGCGGGGCTGCCCTTGACGACCGTCGAGACCACGACGCGCGACGTCACCGGGATGCCCAGTTCGGTCAGCGCCGCGACCTTGGCGCTCTCCTGGGACTGGCTGAACTCCTCGGCGTTCTCCTGCGTCGACTCCTGCTCGGTCTTGCCGTCGGGGTAGAGCGTGTCGTGCGGCACGACCACGCTGTCGTGGGCCAGCCAGCCGTAGACGGACTCGACGAGATTCATGCGGTAGTCGGCGCCGGTGACCCTGACCGTCGTCATATTGAGGTTGCCGGACGTCGGGTACGTCTTGTGCCCCGAAATCTGCAGGACGGGTTCGCCGCCGACCTTGCCCAGGGTGTTCACGGTCGGGCCGGGGGACATCTCCGCATACGGCACGGGGATGAGCACGCCTGCGCAGAGCAGCGCGATGAGGATCAGGGTGGAGGCGAGCATCGTCGCGGTGCGGCGTGGCATGGAACGACAGTACGGGAAGGGCCTGTCAGTGCACCGTCGGGGCCGGTCCGTACGGGGCGGGGAACCGGGCGCGGGACGGGCCGGACGGCGTCGGCGGCCGGAGCCGAGATCCGGATTGGCGACTGCGTACGCGCGATGAAACGTCAGACGACATCGGAACCGGAGTCCGACTTCTCCATCGCCTCACGGAACCTGGCATAGCCGGCGAGTTCGGTGACATCGCCGGTCGTTCGATTACGGGTGGCCCAGCTTCCCCATATCGCAGCGCCGAGCGCAGCGAAAAGCGGAATCAGCAACCAGGCAAGTGCCGCCATTACGACCTCCCTACCCCATGAGCGACCGCAACTGACCGATCAGCAGATTAACCGTCTGGCGAATCAACGCTCACAGCAGGGGTGGGGTTACGCAAATCGGGCCGAACGGCCTCCTGGCCGACTTGCGCTCAGCAGGCGCCGACCCATTCCTCGGCGCCGTCCGAGAAGCGCTGGTGCTTCCAGATCGGGACCTCGTGCTTGAGGTCGTCGATGAGCTTGCGGCAGGCCGCGAACGCCTCGGCGCGGTGCGGGCAGGAGACGGCGACGACCACGGCGATGTCGCCCACTCGGAGGTCACCCACCCGGTGGACCGCGGCCAGTGCCCGGACCGGGAAGTCGGCGACGACCTTCTCGGCCACCCGGCGCATCTCCTCCTGCGCCGAGGGGTGGCAGGAGTACCCGAGAGCGTCGACGTCCTGGCCGCCGTCGTGGTTGCGCACCGTGCCGACGAAGAGCGCCGTGCCGCCCGCGGCGTCGTCCCCGACGGCCCGGAAGATCTCGTCGACCGACAGCGGGGTGTCGCGGATCTCCAGCAGCCGGACGGGGTCGCCCGCCGCCTGCTCGCCGGGGTGGTCGTTGATGGGTGCCATGGGGCCCATGGTGCCGTACGGCACCGACGACGCGGAATAGCTCTTTCCACCGGCGGGCCGCCCCTGACCTTGGAGCCTTCTACAGAAGTCCGTGGGAGGAGGTCCGGGGCGGCTCTCAGATACGGCGGCGGGCCTTGCGGGCGCGGCGGACCAGGGCGGCGGTGCCGAGCAGTGCCACGGTCGCACCGGCGGCACCCGCCGCGGTGGCGTCCTTGCGGCCGAGGCGGCGTCCCGCGACGGTGTGCCGGCCCTCGACCTCTTCGAGGAGGGCGGCGAGCACTTCCTCGTTGGTCCACCCCGGGCGCCACCCCACGTCGTGCAGCCGGCTCACGCTGACCACCCAGGGGTGCATCGTGTACGCCAGATCGCCCGCCGGGGACGGGGTGAGGCCGATCCGGTGCAGCCGGGCGGCGGCGCCCAGGGCCACGGCGGAGGGCAGCTCCATCCGGCGGACGCCGCTGAGCTCCTCGACCTCCTCCTGCTCCAGCCAGCCGTCGCAGCCGACCGCGAACTCACCGTCGATCTTTTCGAGCGCGGCGTACTCCAGGGCCGTGACCAGGTCGTCGACGTGGCAGAACTGCCAGGTCGGACGCGATCCGGCGACGACCAGGAGGCGCGGCGACTCGAAGTAGCGGGTCAGCGCGGTGTCCGTACCACCGACCAGGACGGTGGGCCGGACCACGGTCACATTGAGTCCGGGGTGGGCACGGGGCGCCCGGCGGCCCAGCCGTTCGATCTCCAGGAGGTCACCGACGCCGGTGGCCTCGGCCGTGGCGCGCAGTTCGGCGTCCTCGGCGAGCGGGATGTCGTTGTCCGGCAGCGCCCCGTAGACCATCGCCGAAGTGCACAGCACGACCCGGTGGACGCCGACGGCCGCGGCGGCCGTCAGCACGGTCTGGGTGCCGCGCACGTTGTACGCGGTGCGGGCGGCGGGGTCGGTCTCCAGGTCGAGATCGAGGGCGAGATGCACCACGACATCTGCGCCGCGCAGCTTCTCCGCGATGGCGGGATCGCGGACGTCGAGGATGTGCCAGGTCGCCTCGGAGACCTCTCCGCGGCGTTCGTCGATGGCGATGACCTGCTTGATCTCCTCGGATGCCGCGAGGCGGGCGGTGAGCAGCTCGCCCACGCCGCCGGCGGCTCCGGTGACCGCTACGACGGGGCCACGGCTCCGGGAGCGTTTCTTTTCTGGTTTGTTCTCGGTCGAGGGGTCGGACAGGTTTCGCGCTGCGCGAACCTGAGGATCTGGGGAACTCACCGGGCGTCTCCAGCGGTTGTCTTCAGTACGTACCCGAATGACGCGTGCGTACCAGGTGGCGTCCATCCTGCCGCAGGCCGGGAGCCGGCGGAGCACTGAGGCCCTGCGCGGGCTTTTGGTGTCTACGCTGGATGGTGATGTCGGGCAGTCGCCGTCGGTTCGAGCCGGCGGCCCTACGAGCCGAGGAAACCCCGTGAGTGACACCCCATTCGGATTCGGCCTTCCGCCGGAGGAGCCGGACAACGGCGACGAGGGCAAGAAGAAGGACCCCACCGGAGGTGGGCAGGGCTCGGGCGGGCCGGCGAACCCGTTCGGCTTCGGGCCCGGCGCGGGCGGGGACAACCCGTTCGCGGCGATGTTCGGCTCGATGAACCCCAATGACCTGGGCGCCGCCTTCCAGCAGCTCGGCCAGATGCTGAGCTACGAGGGCGGTCCCGTGAACTGGGACATGGCCAAGCAGATCGCCCGCCAGACGGTCTCGCAGGGCACGCCGGACGGCACGAAGGACGCCAGCGTGGGCCCGACCGAGCGTTCCGCGGTCGACGAGGCGCTGCGTCTCGCCGACCTCTGGCTGGACGGCGTGACGTCGCTGCCCTCCGGTTCGGTCTCCACCGTGGCGTGGAGCCGTGCGGAGTGGGTCGAGGCCTCCCTGCCGGCGTGGCAGAAGCTGGTCGACCCGGTGGCGGAGCGCGTCGGTCTCGCCATGGGCGACGTGCTGCCCGAGGAGATGCAGGCGATGGCCGGCCCGCTGATCGGCATGATGCGGTCCATGGGCGGCGCGATGTTCGGCCAGCAGATCGGGCAGGCCGTCGGCGTGCTGGCGGGCGAGGTGGTCGGTTCGACCGACATCGGCCTGCCGCTGGGCCCCGCGGGCAAGGCCGCGCTGCTGCCGCTGAACGTGGAGCGGTTCGGCAAGGACCTCAGCGTGCCGCAGGACGAGGTGCGGCTGTATCTCGCGCTGCGCGAGGCCGCGCACCAGCGTCTCTTCGCCCATGTCCCGTGGCTGCGCTCACACCTGTTCGGCGCCGTCGAGGGGTATGCGCGCGGCATCAAGGTCGACACCAGCAAGCTGGAGGACGTGGTCGGTCAGTTCGACCCGTCCCAGCCCGAGCAGCTCCAGGACGCCCTTCAGCAGGGCATGTTCCAGCCGGAGGACACGCCCGAGCAGAAGGCCGCCCTGGCCCGGCTGGAGACCGCGCTCGCGCTGGTCGAGGGCTGGGTGGACGCCGTGGTCCACGAGGCCGCGAAGTCCCGTCTGACCTCGGCGGACGCGCTGCGCGAGACGATGCGCAGGCGCCGCGCCTCCGGCGGTCCGGCCGAGCAGACCTTCGCCACGCTCATCGGCCTCCAGCTGCGCCCCCGGCGGCTGCGCGACGCCTCGCGCCTGTGGGCGTCCCTCACCGACGCGCGCGGTCTCGACGGGCGCGACGCCCTGTGGGAGCACCCCGACATGCTGCCGACGGCCCACGACCTGGACGATCCGGACGGCTTCGTGCACCACGAGCAGCTGGACTTCTCCGAGCTGGACAAGATGCTCGGCGAGGCGGCCAAGGGCCCGCAGAAGCCCGCCGCGGAGGCGGACGGCAAGGACTCGCCCGGCACCGGGGAGGCCGGGGGCCGCGAGGACGACGGCAAGGGCGACACCGACCGGTGAGCCTTCACGACGAAGCCGTTCTCGTACTGAAGGGGTACGAGAACCCGGCGGACCCGGGCCAGGACGAGCTGCGGCAGGTCTATCTCGACCATCTGGCCCGGCATCCCGACGGCATGTGGAAGGCCTGCGAAGCGGGCCACCTGACGGCCAGCGCGCTGGTCGTCGACCCCGAGCGCGGCCGGGTCCTGCTCACCCTCCACCGCAAGCTGCGGATGTGGCTGCAGATGGGCGGGCACTGCGAGCCGCAGGATGCCTCGCTCGCCGCCGCGGCGCTGCGGGAAGCGACCGAGGAGTCCGGCGTCACCGGCCTGACCCTGCTCGCGGGCGGCCCGGTGACGCTGGACCGCCACACGATCCCCGCGCCCTGCCACTGGCATCTGGATGTGCAGTACGTGGCACTGGCGCCCTCGGGTGCGACGGAGCAGATCAGCGACGAGTCGCTGGACCTGCGCTGGTTCGCGTACGACGAGGTCGCCTCGGTGGCCGATACATCGGTCGTACGGCTCACGGAGCGCGCCCGCGCCGCGCTGGAGGAGCTCCGGTAGAGGAGCGCCATGGGTGAGGGGCGGTCTCCGCGGAGACCGCCCCTCACCCATGTTCTGCGTACTGGTGCGCCGTGGCTCAGTTCCAGGAGTTGTTCTGGTTCTGGCCGTGGGCGCCGTGCTGGCCCATGCCGTACTGGGCCCGGACGCCCTGGCCGATGTCGTGGTTCTGCGGGGGCAGTACCTCGCTCGGCTGGACCAGGGCGAAGCCCTGGCCCAGGAAGCTGAGCTCCCAGCCCTCGCCGGTGTTCCCGCGCCGCCGCCAGACGCCCGAGGAGTGCGTCTGGGCCTGCATCTGCACCCGCAGCGAGCTGGACCAGGCGACGATCGCGTCGGCGTCGGCGTTGACGTACTTGTCCGGTGTCACCTGCATCATCAGCGGCTGGCCCGAGGTCATCAGGGCGACCTTGCCGGTGCCGGAGATGTTGAGCTGGTACTTCCCGGTGCCCGAGATGCCGTACTGGCTGTCCACCGCGATGACCTCGGTGTGCAGCGAGGAGTCCAGCGCCAGGACGTAGGCGCTGTCCACGGTGATGCCGTCGTGGTCGACGTCCACGACATGGATGTACTGCGCCAGATTGGCGAAGAAGACGGTGCCCTGCCCGGAGCAGCGCATCAGTTCGAGGCCCTCGCCGGTGTGCGCGCGGGCGCTGCGCTGCCCGTGCGACTGGTACTCGCCGTCGAACTCCATCAGGCCCTGGTACGCGACCATGGCGCCCTTGCGGGCGAGGACGTCGTCGTGGCCGGTCAGCGAGACCCGCAGGAGCTGCGGGTTCTGAACGGTGTACCGGTCCTGGGACTGCTGTTCCGTGTAGCTGAAAAGCTGACTCTGCATGGTGTGTCTCTCCTCCCCGTCAGTTCCGGACCCGCAGGCGGTCCGTACTGTCCTCGCTCGGCTGCACGACGACGATGCCCTGGCCGGAGAAAGCCATCTGGTAGGCCTCGCCGCTGCCCCGCCCGATGAGCGAGGACGCCTTGAAGCTGCGCTTGCCCTTCACCTTGAGGTTCGGGGACCAGGCCACGAGCGCGTCCGGGTCGACGTACGTCTCGTCCTCGCCGCGTCCGCAGTCGACGACGATCGGTGTGCCGCGCGAGGTGATGGCGACCCAGCCGGTGCCCGAGATGCAGACGTTCCACAGGCCCTGGCCCGCGAACTTGGCGAGGCCCTTGACCCGCTCCACGCCCCAGGTGAGATGACCGTCGAAGGCGAGGACGTTGGTGCCGTTGACCGAGAGGGAGTCGTTGTTGAGGTTGATGACGACCACATCGGCGCCGTAGTCGGCGAGGTAGAGCAGTCCGTCGCCGGAGCACTTCATGATCGGTGTGCCCTCGCCGGTGATCCACTGGGAGGCGATCTGCCGGACGGCGGGCGGGTTGGGTTCGTACTGGATGAAGCCCTCGTACGCGACCATCGAGCCGGTACGTGCGTAGAGGTCCTGGCCGGTGGCCATGGCGACCTTGAGCATCGTGCGGCCGTGGTTCTCCATACGGGCCGTGACGGGGGTCGGGGCGTAGCCCGCGAGCTGCTGGTTCATGACGGGCTCCCTCAGACCTCGTAGGGCTGGACGACGATGAAGTTGCCGGGGGCTCCCCGGAACTGGAGGTTCACGGTCTCCCCGCTGTGTCCCGGGTAAGCGTTGCGGCGCAGCCGGACCTGGCTGGAGATGATCACCTGGGACGCGGCCGACCAGGCGACGACGGCGTTGCAGTCGGCGAAGGTGGTCGGCGTGACGGGCAGGACGACGGGGACGCCGTGGGTCTTGACTACGACCGTGCCGGTGCCCTGGAACTGCATGGTGAACAGGGCGCCGCCGGGGATGCCGTGGCCCTCGATCCTGCGGACCTCGTACTGCAACGACTCGTCGAAGGCGAGGACGTTCTCCGCGGAGACGCAGATGCCGTCGCCCTGCAACTCGATGGCGTGCAGATGTGAGCCGTCCTCGGCGAGGAAGACCTGTCCGCGGCCGCTGCAGCGCATCAGCTGCATCTCCTGGCCGGTGGCGTTGCCGACGATGCGGCCGGCGAAACCGGCGCCCTTGTAGCCGAAGTCGACCTTGCCCTGGTACATCACCATGCTGCCCTGGCGGGCGAGCACGGACGTGCCGCCCATGGTGAGGTCGACCCGCATGAGCTGCTGGTTCTGCGGGGTCCAGCGCTGACCGGTGGCCGTCTCCTTGTACGGCTGGAGCGCCGCCTGGAGACCGGCACCGGCCTGCGGCACACTCTGCGGTACGCCCTGGGGCACACCGGGCGGCTGCATGCCGGGAGGCTGCTGACCGTAGGGGGCCGGGGTCTGCTGACCGTACGGGCCGGGCGGCTGCTGGCCGTACGGGGCGGGCGGGGGCGCCTGGCCGGGGACCTGGCCGAACTGCGGCTGAGGCGGCTGGCCCGGCTGTCCGTACGGGGCCGGGGCGGGGGCGGGCGGCGGCACCATGCCGCCGTGGGGCGCCAGCGGCGCGGCCATCGTCGGCGCGGCGTGCAGCTGCTGCTGCGGCGTGGGGGCCGGGGCGGGGGCGGGGGCGGCCGGAGCGCCGAAGGACGGGGCGGGCTGCGGGGCCTGAGGCGCCTGCGGTGCGGCCGGGGCCCCGAAGGACGGGGCGGGCGCGGGCGCGCCGGCGGGAGGGGCGAACGACGGGGCCGCGGCCTGCGGCTGGGGTGCGGCGGGCTCCTCCTCGGCGACCTCGCCGCCGAAGTTCTTCAGCAGCGCTTCGAGGCCGCCGTCGAAGCCCTGGCCGACCGCGGCGAACCGCCAGACGTCCTTCAGATAGAAGTCGCCCAGCATCACCGCACGTTCGGTGGTGAACTCCGAACCGTTGAAGGCGTACCTGACGACTTCCTCGCCGCCTGCGACGATCCTGATGTATCCGGGACCGATCTGGGACATCTGCCCGACGCCGTCGACCGTCGCGGTGAAGGACAGCTTGTGGATGTTCGCCGGAATGCGGTCCAGGGTGACGCGGAACGACTCGGTGTCGCCGGCCTGGGCGCCGAGAAGCTGAATGGACTCCTCGGGCGATTTAGGCTGATTGAAGAAGATGAAATACCGGTCGTCGGAGAGCTGCTCATTGGCGTCGAGGCCGAAGCAGCTGATGTCGAAGGTCAGTCCCGGACCGGCGATCTGCACGCCTACGTACAGATCCGTCCCCGCCGTGAGATCACTGATCTTGGCCTTGTGGCCGCGTTGGAATTCCCTGGCCATGCGTAACGACCGTCCCCCATCCCGAATGTGAATGCGTCGCGTCAGGCTAACCGCAAACGCCGACATCGAGCTAAGTCGGTACACACCCGGTACAGAATCTGCGGACGTCACTCACCGCGGGCGGCGGGCAGCTGGGGCAGCCGGTCGGCCGCCACCACGCCCTCCAGGTATCCGCGGGCCCGCTCGGTACGGGGATACGCCTCCAGCAGCCGCCAGAAGCGAGGACCGTGACCGGGCACGAGCAGGTGCGCCAGCTCATGGACCAGTACGTAGTCGACGACGTACTCGGGCATGCCCTGCAGCCTGTGCGACAGACGGATGCTGCCCTCCGCCGGGGTGCAGGATCCCCATCGGGTGTTCTGGTTGGTCACCCATCGCACCGACGCCGGCCGGGCCCGGCCCCCGAAGTACTGGGCGGACAACCGTTCGGCCCGCGCGGCGAGTTCGCTGTCGCCCAGGACGCGTTTGCTCTCCTGTGCCGCGAGCTTGTCGAGCATCACGCCGACCCAGCGCCGCTCCTCGGCCTCCGACATCCGGGCCGGGATGAGCACGATGGTGCGGTCGCCCTCCCGGTACGCGGAGACCGTTCTGCTGCGGCGGTTGCTCCGGCGGACCTCGACCGCGCTCGTCGCCGGGGCGCGGGGCGGACGGTCCACCGCGCCGCGCTGCTGGGTTCCGGCGCTGCGCACGGGGGTCTCCCCGGCGAATCCGGGTGACGGGTCGGCGGGCACGCCACGACGTTACCCGGTATCAGCGCGGGAAGTCCCGCCTCCGGGAGGGTTCACACCCGATCCACTCCACGGCATGCACCATTTGAACGACTAATACCCATGCCTGTGGATAACTTTCTGCACGCTTCGGCGCCCGGCTGCATTCTGACAACGGGTCGCGCGGAGATCAGGGCCGCGGCCCGCACGCAGTGATCAAGGAACACAGACCGGGGGTAGCCGTGCATCCGATGTTGAAGCCCGCACTGCGCCGCGCGTGGCGCAGCGGAGGCACCGTGCAATTCGGGGCGACTCACGCCCATGCGGTGAAGTTCGGCCCGCTGGATATCGCCACGGGCAGTTTTCTGGAACTGCTCGACGGAACACGCGGCCTGCCACTGCTGCGCGAGGAGGCCCGCACGCTGGACCTGTCGGATCATCAAGTGAACACCCTGGTGAGCCGATTGGCGGACGCGGGACTGATCGACGACATCAGGGCCGGCGGACCGGAAACCGATGCGTTGCGGAACCGGCCCGGTGCCCTGGACCGGCACCGCCCCGACCTGGCGTCGCTCTCCGTCGTCCATCCCGAACCGGGCGGGGGGATGCGGCGGCTGGCGGCGCGTCGGGCGATGCGGGTCCAGGTGCGGGGCGCCGGCCGGGTCGGCGCGGCTGTCGCGGCGGTGCTGTCCGGGTCCGGGGTGGGCCGGGTGGAAGTTCTGGACGGTGGGCACACCGAGCCGTGGGACGTCTCGCCCGGCGGCCTTCCGCCGACGGCCGTCGGCGAGCGCAGGGACACCGCCGCCCGGCAGTTGGTGCGCAGATCGGCCGCGGGCGCGGCTCCCCGGGCGGCGGAGACGGCGGGCTCTCCGGGCGCCGGCGAGCCGGGACTGTCGCTGATCGTGGTGGCCCCTCGCGACGGCTTGTCGGTGTACGCCCCCGACCCGCGGTCGGCCGAACCGTGGGTCGCCTCGGGGACCCCCCACCTCTACGCCGGAGTGATGGAGGCGACGGGAATCGTCGGGCCGCTGGTCCTGCCCGGGGGTACGGCCTGCGCCGGGTGCCTGGCCCTGGAGCGTGCCGACCGGGACGAGGACTGGACGAGGATGCTGTCCCAGTGGCGGTCCGGGCGGCGGACTGCCGTGCAGGCCTGTGACCTGGGGCTGGCGACGGCGGTGGCAGGGCTGGCGGCCGCCCACGCCCTGTCCTTCCTGGACGGGGAACTGCCCGCGAGCACCGGGACCCGTTGGGAGGCCGCACTGCCGCTGTTGGACTGGCGGTCCGAGCCAATGGGACCGCACCTCGAATGTTCTTGCGGAGCGGCTGGGCAGACTGGGAGGGAGCGCTCCTCCGGGGCCGGCACGAGGCAGGACACAATGGCCGGGTAACCGCCGCACGCGGTACGGCAGTCTGGGATTTGGAGGGGCTCATGTCTGATCTACCCCGGAAAGCGGTCACCCGTACCGCCAAGCTGGCCGCCCTGCCTCTGGGCTTCGCAGGCCGGGCGACGTGGGGTCTGGGCAAGCGGATCGGCGGGAGATCGGCGGAGTTGGTCGCCCGGGAGGTGCAGCAGCGCACCGCGGACCAGCTGTTCAAGGTCCTGGGCGAGTTGAAGGGCGGGGCGATGAAGCTCGGTCAGGCTCTGTCCGTCTTCGAGTCCGCGCTGCCCGAGGAGGTCGCCGGACCGTACCGGGCGGCGCTCACCAAACTTCAGGAAGCCGCGCCCCCCATGCCCAGCGACACCGTTCACGCGGTGCTGGAGGAGCGGCTCGGCGAGGACTGGCGGGAGTTGTTCCTCGAATTCGAGGACAGGCCGTCGGCCGCAGCCTCCATCGGTCAGGTGCACCGGGCGGTGTGGCACGACGGGCGGATCGTCGCGGTGAAGGTGCAGTATCCGGGTGCCGGTCAGGCGCTGCTCTCCGATCTGACCCAGCTCAGCAGATTCGCCCGCCTGCTCGGCCCGTTGGTTCCCGGAATGGACATCAAACCGCTCATCACGGAACTGCGCGACCGGGTCTCGGAGGAGCTGGACTACGAGCAGGAGGCCCGGTCGCAGCGGGATCACGCCGAGGAGTTCGCGGACGACCCGGATGTGGTGATCCCCGGTGTGGTGCACCAGTCCGACCAGGTGCTGGTGACGGAGTGGATGGACGGTGTTCCGCTGGCCGAGGTGATCGCGGAGGGCACGCCGGAGCAGCGGGACCGGGCCGGCCAGTTGCTGGCGCGGTTCCTCTTCTCGGGGCCCGCGCGCACCGGTCTGCTGCACGCGGACCCGCATCCGGGCAACTTCCGGCTGCTGCCGCCCGTCGAGGAGGCCGGCGACGCCGGGCGGTGGCGGCTCGGAGTGCTGGACTTCGGGACGGTGGACCGGCTGCCGGGCGGTCTGCCGCAGACCATCGGGGACTCCCTGCGGCTGACGCTGGCGGGCGAGGCGGATGCGGTGTACGAGCTGCTGCGCGAGGAGGGGTTCGTCAAGGACTCGATCGACCTCGACCCGGATGCGGTGCTCGACTACCTCCTGCCGATCATCGAACCGGCGCAGGTGGAGGAGTTCACCTTCACCCGGAGCTGGATGCGCAATCAGGCGGCACGGATCGCGGATCCCCGCTCCCCCGCCCACCAGCTCGGCAAGCAGCTGAATCTGCCGCCCGCGTATCTGCTGATACACCGGGTGACGCTGAGCACGATCGGGGTGCTGTGCCAGCTGGGTGCGACGGTGCGGCTGCGCGACGAGCTCGAATCCTGGCTGCCGGGATTTCTGCCGGAGGACGAGCAGGGCGCGGTGGTGAAGGAGTTGGCGGGCGACGCGCCCGCCGGGGCATAGGCCGGGGCGTCACGGCCGACGGCGTTCCCGCCCTGCCCGGCGGTGCACCGCCGCGGTCACCACCAGGCGGAGTCGAGGCGGCTCTCGATCGCCCTGATGTGGGTGCGGGCGCACTCCTCGCAGAAGTACTGGTGTCTGCCGTTCTCCACGGAGCAGATCCAGGTCGGCGGTGCGGCCTCACCGTCGGCGGAGGTACCGCACAGGGCGCAGGTGACGACCGCGGCGTCGCTCTGCGCGGGTTGCTGAATCCGGCGCTGTGTCTCCTCGTCCACCTCGTGACGATAACTCCGTCTCCGCCGGGCCGCGCGGCACCACACAATGCCGCCACGAAGCATCACCGCACAGCACGACCGCGGGGCCGGCCCGTTCGGGCCGGCCCCGCGGAAGGGGTACTGACTATGGGTACTGATCGCTGCCGGGCAGAGCGGCTGCCCGGCAGCGGGTGCTGCTGGTGTTCGGCCTGACTAGTGCATGACCGCCATGGCCAGCGCTCGGCGGGCGCGCATCGAGGCGCGCTCGGCCCGGCGCTGCATCCGGCGCGCGTTGGCCAGGCGTACGGCCTGCCGTTGCGTGTCGGCCTCCCTCATGCGGTCGTGCATATGAGCACGAGCCAAGGCTTCTGGGATGAGTTGCATCTCGCGGGTCCTGTTCTGACGCGAGTCGTTCGCGCCGATGATCGTGACGTTCGGTGTTGCGGAGCCGACGGGCTCGTTGGTGGGGACGGACATTTCTGCCTGATTTCGGGGATCGTGGGTGTGGGGACGGTCGATGGTGCCGATGCGCTTCATGGGTTTGGGGGCCGCGACCCCCAGTCCGGCGATCACGCCGCGACCGGGTTCTTGCGCGGACGGCCACGCGGCCGCTTGCGAGCGACGACGACGCCCTGGATGAAGAGCTCACCGCCCCAGACGCCCCACGGCTCGCGACGCTCCTTGGCGCCGGCGAGGCAGGCCTCGACGAGCGGGCAGGTGCGGCAGAGGGACTTGGCGTACTCGACGTCTGCGGGCGACTCCGCGAAGAAGACCTCCGGGTCGTAGGAGCGGCACGGGACGGGCACGCCGAGGTTCTCGATGGCGTCGTCGAGCGCGGTGAGCGCGGTGAGGGGGATCAAGGTGGAGTCCTCCGTGAGGCCGGGCGGCGGGATCGTGTCGGAAGGCGGTACGGACGGGGCGTGCGCTTCGAGTTGCACGGTGGGTGGTGTCCTCGTCTGGTCGTTCCGGCCTGTTGGCCGGGTGGCGGCTGGTACCGGGTGTTGCTTGTCCCGAGGCTCCTTCGTGCTGTCTCGTCCGTTGGGACAAAACAAAAGGGCCGCGGATCCCGAGTGGGGTTCCGCGGCCCTGAAGGCGCCGGCCTGATGGTGGATCAGGCTGGATCACTCCAGGGTTCAGGCCCACGGAAGGCCCACATCGTGTGGTGCTGCATCGTCTGCTTCTTGGCGCCGGATTCCGCTCCCGCACCGACGGCCGCAAAGGCATAGGCCTGGGCCTGTCCCTTCGCTACTGCTGCTGCCGGTGCCTGAGCCGGTCGCTCATTGCGCTCCCGCACGGGGAGGCTCGCCGAAGACAGCGGGCCGGCGACGGAGATGCCGGACAGACCGGTGCCACGGAGCGAGGACTCGGAAGAGCAGGAGAGGCCGAGCGAGCAGGCGGAGACGACCGAAAGATCGGTCATTTTGTTGGTCTCGATGATGCTGATCACTTCAATCGCCTCCTCTCGGCGTCTCGGGCGGACCGGCGGGCCGGTCCTACGTATTCGGATAAGTACAGCACAGGGCCAGGGCTTCAGAGAAGTCGCTGTTCCCGTGGTTAAGAACCTATGGTGATGACTGGGGCAGGCGCAAACTATTTTTTCGACGAGTTTTTCTCACACTTCGTCAGCAGCCTCACGGAGCACCTCTTCCACCGTCTCACCTGCACAAATGGCCAGAACCGCAGTCCCGAACCGGCCCAGCTTCCGCGCGCCGACCCCGGAGATCACCGCCAGTTCGCCCGCGCTGCCCGGTGCGGCCTCGGCGATCGCCATCAGCGTCTTGTCCGTGAACACGCAGTAGGCGGGCTGACCGATCTCCTTCGCCCTGACCGCCCGCCAGTCGCGCAGCCGCTCGTACAGCGCCTCGTCCATGTCGGAGGGGCAGTCCTCGCAGCGCATCAGCTTCATCTCGCCGGCGTCGGTGAGGGTCTTGCCGCAGACCCGGCACCGGGCAGGGCCCCGGCGTCCGCGCTTGGCGACCGGCTCCGGGCCACGCTCGATCCCGCCGCCACCGCCCGCGCCGCGTGCGCCGACCGGCGCCGAGCCCGGGCGCAGCCCGCTGAGGAAGCGGCTGGGGCGCCGACCGGCGCGGCCGCCGGGCGAGCGGGAGAGCGACCACGACAGCGAGAGGTGGAGGCGGGCCCGGGTGACACCGACATACAGCAGACGGCGCTCCTCCTCGATCTGCTCGTCGGTCTTGGCGTAGGTGATCGGCATCATGCCCTCGGTCAGGCCGACCAGGAACACGGCGTCCCACTCCAGGCCCTTCGCCGAGTGGAGCGAGGCGAGGGTGACGCCCTGGACCGTGGGGGCGTGCTGGGCGGCGGCCCGCTCGTCGAGCTCCGCCACCAGGTCGGAGAGCGTCGCGCCCGGCCTGGCCCGTTCGAAGTCCTCGGCGAGCCGCACCAGGGCGGCCAGGGATTCCCAGCGGTCGCGCACCGCCCCGGAGCCCGCGGGCGGCTCCGAGGTCCACCCCTTGGTGGAGAGCACCGCGCGCACCTCCGCGGGCAGCCCCTCCGCGTCGTCGAGCAGGGAGTCGTTGCCCCCGGCGCGGGCGGCGCCTCGCAGGGCGACTCCTGCCTCCCGCACCTCCGCCCGCTCGAAGAAGCGCTCCGCGCCACGCAGCTGGTACGGCACGCCCGCGTCGGCCAGGGCCTGCTCGTAGACCTCGGACTGCGAGTTGATCCGGTAGAGCACGGCGATCTCGCCGGCCGGTACCCCGGCGGCGATCAGATCGCGGATCCGGCGGGCGGTGCCCTCGGCCTCCGAGGGCTCGTCGGCGTACTCGGCGTAGACGGGCTCGGGGCCGGGCTCGCGCTGCGAGACCAGTTCGAGCCGGTGCTCGGCGGCGCGGCCGCGGGCCTGGCCGAGCAGTCCGTTGGCCAGATGGACGACCTGGGGGGTGGAGCGGTAGTCCCGGACCAGCTTGACCACCGTCGCGTTGGGGTGGCGGGTGCGGAAGTTCAGCAGGTGGTCGGGGGTGGCTCCGGTGAAGGAGTAGATCGTCTGGCTCGCGTCGCCGACGACGCACAGGGTGTCCCGGTCGCCGAGCCAGAGGTCGAGCAGCCGCTGCTGGAGCGGGCTCACGTCCTGGTACTCGTCGACGACGAAGTGCTGGTACTGGCGGCGGACGTGGTCGGCGATGTCGTGGCGGTCCTGGAGGATGGCGACGGTGAGCAGCAGCACGTCCTCGAAGTCGATCACCGAGCGGTCGCGCTTCAGCTCCTCGTACGTCGCGTAGATCTGGGAGATCTCGGCCGGGTCGCGCGGGGCGTCGCGCTGGGTCTTCGCGACCACGGCCGGGTAGTCGGCGGGCACGGTCTGGGTGACCTTGGACCACTCGATCTCGCCGGTGACGTCCCGCAGCTCGTTGCGGTCGAGCCGGATGCGGCAGCGGGCGGCGGCCTCGGCGACCAGCTGGACCTTGCGTTCCAGCAGCCGGGGCAGGTCACCGCCGACCGCTTTCGGCCAGAAGTACTGGAGCTGGCGCAGGGCGGCGGAGTGGAACGTCCGTGCCTGGACGCCTCCGGCTCCGAGCTGGCGCAGCCGTCCGCGCATCTCGCCGGCGGCCCGGTTGGTGAACGTGACGGCGAGCACACTCGTGGGCTGGAGTATCCCGGCGCGCACCCCGTACGCGATGCGATGGGTGATCGCACGCGTCTTGCCCGTACCGGCTCCGGCCAGCACACACACCGGGCCATGCAGGGCCGTGGCGACCTCGCGCTGCTCGGGGTCCAGGCCGTCGAGCACGGCGTCGGCCGACTCGGGGACCTGCGGGAAAAGGGAGGAATGCGTTGCTGCTGTCACCCCGCCATGCTGCCAGGTCGAAAGAGGCGGGCGCGGAAGTTGTCCACAGGCGAAGCGCATCCGTCGTACTAATACGGCCCGGCTGATCCCGCTCATACGGCCCGGCCGATCACGGACCCGTGCGCCCGGCTGATCCCGCCATCGCCCCGGCCGCCCCGGCCCGGCTGCGGGAATGGTGGTTGCCTCGCGTACGTTCCCTTTCCGTGCGGTGACGCACGGTCCAGCTTCTCCGGGTGACGGATGAGACGGATACGACAGACGAGTCTGAGAAGACTGACGAGACCAAGGAGCGCGAAGACATGTCGGGCACTGTGACGATGTACAGCACCACGTGGTGCGGCTACTGCCGTCGGCTCAAGAGCCAGATGGACCGCGAGGGCATCGCGTACAACGAGATCAACATCGAGCAGGACCCGCAGTCCGCGGCCTTCGTCGAGAAGGCCAACGGGGGCAACCAGACCGTTCCCACCGTCCTGGTGGTCGGCTCCACGGGCGTCGAAGCCGTCATGACGAACCCGTCCCTGGCGCAGGTGAAGCAGGCGCTCGCCGCCTGATCCCGCCTCTCCAGCCATACGTGTAGGCCCCCTCCGGTGCTCGACCGGAGGGGGCCTACACGTACCGGCCCGGGGTCAGCCGACGGTGCCCGGCTTCGGGAGCGGCTTGCCGTACCAGAGCTCGATCAGACGCGCCGCGATCGAGATGCCGTACGGGGGCAGGATCTCGCCCGACTCGAAGGCGGCCTTCAGGTCCTCGCGGGAGAACCAGCGGGCCTCCTCGATCTCCTCGCCGTCCACATTGATCTCGGACGAGGTGGCCCGGGCCATGAAGCCGAGCATCAGGCTCGACGGGAACGGCCAGGGCTGGCTGGCGACGTACTCGACCTCGCCGACCGTGACCCCCGCCTCCTCGAACACCTCGCGCACCACGGACTGCTCGATCGACTCCCCCGGCTCGACGAAGCCCGCGAGCGTCGAGAAGCGGCCCTCGGGCCAGTGCACCTGGCGGCCCAGCAGGGCGCGGTCCTGGTCGTCGGTCACCAGCATGATCACCGCGGGGTCGGTGCGCGGGTAGTGCTCGGCGCCGCAGGCCGGGCAGCGGCGGATGTGACCGGCCGCCGCGATGACCGTGCGCTCGCCGCAGCGGGAGCAGAAGCGGTGCAGGCGCTGCCAGTTCTCCAGGGCCACCGCGTGCACCATCAGGCCCGCGTCGCGCGGGCCGAGCAGCAGACCGGCCTCGCGCAGGCCGGCGGGACGGGCCGGCTGGTCCATGCGGCCGGGCAGGGAGTCCTTCTGGAGCGCGAAGTAGCTGACGCCGTCCTCGTCGGTGCCGAGGAAGTAGCGGTGGGTCTCGGTGACCGGGGCCTCGAAGGCCGGGGTCATGACGATCTCCGTACCGCCGTCGGCGGTGTCGTCGATCAGCACCTGGCCGCCGGAGACGACGAACACACGGGTGGTCGGGTGGCTCCACGCGGCGGACAGCCATGCCTCGTCGAGGCGGTGGTGCGCGGCGCGGTCGATGCCGCTGGGCGCGGTGAGACCGATGGGCCGGTCTGCGGTGGCGTTGTCGAAGGTGCTCACAGGTGCTTCCTACTCCCCCGGGATGGATCGGGTGTTCAGAGGATTCAGCGGAGTGCGGCGGCCAGCTCGCCCCAGAGGTGCGCGGTCGTCTCCACGCCCTTGAACAGAAGGTCCAGCTCGACCTTCTCGTCGGGGGCGTGCCAGCCGTCGGACGGTACGGAGATGCCCAGGAAGAGGACGGGCGCGCCCAGCACGTCCTGGAGGTCGGCGGCGGGTCCCGAGCCCCCTTCGCGGGTGAAGAGGATCTTCTTGCCGAAGGCCCGTCCCATGGCGCGGGCGACGGCCTGCAGGGCGGGGTGGTCCAGCGGGGTCAGGCAGGGGCGGGTGGCCGGGGCGAAGGTGATGCGGTGCCCGACACCGGCCGGGACCTGTGCCTCGGCCCAGGCCCGGACCACCTGCTGGACGTGGTCGGGGTCCTGCCCCGCGACCAGCCGGAAGCTGATCTTCACCAGGGCGGAGGACGGGATGATCGTCTTGCTTCCGGCGCCCTGGTAGCCGCCGCCGATGCCGTTGACCTCGGCGGTGGGGCGGGCCCAGACGCGTTCCAGCGTGGAGTATCCGGCCTCGCCCGATGCCGCGCGGGACTTGGCGGTGCGCAGCCAGGTGGCCTCGTCGAAGGGCAGCTCGGCGAAGAGGGCGCGCTCGGTGTCGGTGAGTTCGGCGACACCGTCGTAGAAGCCGGGGATCGCTACCCGGCCGTCCGCGTCGTGGAGCGCGGCGACGAGCCGGGCGACGGCGGTGGCCGGGTTGGGGACCGCGCCGCCGAAGGAACCGGAGTGGATGTCCTGCTCGGGGCCGTACAGCTCGATCTCGCACTCGGCGAGGCCGCGCATGCCGGTGCAGACCGTGGGGGTCGACTCGTCCCACATGCCGGTGTCGGAGACGATCACGGCGTCGGCGGCGAGCCGGTCGGCCCGCTCCTCGGCCAGGGCGCGGAAGTTCGGCGAGCCGGACTCCTCCTCACCCTCGATCAGGAGCTTGAGGTTGACGGCGGGGGCGGTGCGGCCGGTGGCGGCGAGGTGGGCCCGGACGCCGAGTGTGTGGAAGAACACCTGCCCCTTGTCGTCGGCGGCGCCCCGCCCGTACATGCGGCCGTCGCGGATCACCGGCTCGAACGGGTCGGTGTCCCAGCCGTCCTCGCGGGCGGCGGGCTGCACGTCGTGGTGGCCGTAGACGAGGACGGTCGGGGCGTCCGGGTCGTCGGACGGCCAGTGGGCGAAGACCGCGGGGGCGCCGGGCGTCTCCCAGATCTCGGTGACCGGGAAGCCGGTCTCCTCGAGCTTGGCGGACAGCCACTCGGCGCTGCGCCGTACGTCCCCGTCGTGATCCGGCTGGGCGGATACGGACGGGATGCGCAGCCAGGCGGCGAGGTCGTCCAGGAAGGCTGTGCGGTGCTGCTCGGTGTACGTACGGACGGCGCTGTCCGGGGTGTCGCTCATGGCCTTGAGCCTAGTGCCTCGCCCGCCGGGGTCTTCCCGCCAGCGGTGCGGGGCCCTCCCCGGAGCCCCGCGCCACCGCCGCCCGTCGCGAGAAGCTCGCCGCGCAGCAGCGGCTGTTCACGACCGCCCGCGACCGGCCGCTGATCGACAGGGACCAGGGTCTTCCGCTTGGATCGGGCCGGATCGGGGAGCGGGCCCGGCATGATCCGAACGAGAGGCCCTAGCCGTCGGGCGGTGGCTCGTCCAGCAGGATCCGCTCCAGTTCCGCCCGGCCCGGGAGGCGGGTGGGGTGGACGGTCTCGCCGGTGCGCACGTACAGGAACGTGGCGGTGACGTCGGTGAGCGGCAGGTCGTGCAGTTCCGCCCAGGCCAGTCGGTAGACCGCGAGCTGGAGGGGGTCGGCGGTGTTGGTGCGGGTGGTCTTCCAGTCGACGATCTCGTACGTGTCCCCGGTGCGGTACACCGCGTCGATGCGGCCCCTGATCACCCGGCCGGCCAGGGTGATCTGGAACGGCGTCTCGACCCGGTACGGGGTGCGGCGGGCGTACGGGGTGCGCTCGAAGGCCTCCTTGAGCGCGGCGAGGTCGCGCTCGTCGGCGATCTCGGCGTCGTTCTCGTCACCGCCGGGCAGCTCGTCGGGGCCGAGCATGGGCAGCGGCAGCTCCTCGAAGCGGGACTCCACCCAGGCGTGGAAGCGGGTGCCCCGGCGGGCCGCCGGCTGCGGGGGACGCGGCATCGGGCGGGCCAGCTCCTGGGCGAAGCCTTCGGGGTCGTCGGCGAGGCGCAGCAGCTGGGTGGCGGAGAGCGTGGCGGGTACGAGGACATCGCGCACGGTGGCGCGGGCGCGGCGCAGCTCGCCGGTGAGGGCGTCGAGGTCGCGGTCCCAGGAGGCGAGGGTGCGGGTCTCCTCGGGGGTGAGGCGGTGCTCCGCGGCGGGCTCGGGGGTACGGGCCGCGGGGACATGCGGCGCGGGAGCGGGCGCCGGAGGGGGCTCCGTGGACAGCGCGTCCCAGTCGTCGGCGCCGTCGGGGAACGCCTCATCGGCATACGCCTCGTCGTCGGGAAACGGGGCGTCGTCGTACGCGCCGTCGCCCGGATCCGGGGCCTCGCCGGGCAGGGCCCCGTACGCGTCCGGTACACCCCCCGTCATGGCGAGGGCCTCCAGGTGGGCCATGACCGTGTCCGCGGCGGCCCGGCGGCGGGTCAGCGCGGTGTCGTCCAGCGGAAGCGGCCACGCGTGGTCGGCGGTCTCCGTGTCGAGCGCCGGGTTCTCCTCGTCCTCGGCCGGTTCGTCGGCCCAGACCTCGATCTCGCCGTGCCCGGCCGCGCAGTGCTCGTACAGCGCGTACAGGAAGCCGGAGGGGCCGCGAGGCTTCTTCTGGGCCGGGCCCCACCAGTGGCCGGAGCCGAGCAGCAGGGTGCGAGGTCTGGTGAAGGTGACGTATCCCAGGCGGAGCTCCTCGGTGTGCTGGTGCTCCTTCATCTCCTCCTTGAACGCCTTGAGCCCCTTGGCGTCCCAGGAGTGCACGTCGGGGAGGGTCGCCCTGTCCCCGCGCAGGGCGTGCGGGAGGACCTTGGACTGGGCGGTCCAGGTGTCGCGGGACTGGCCGCTGGGGAACTGGCCGGTGACCAGGCCGGGCACGGCGACGACATCCCACTCCAGGCCCTTGGACTTGTGGGCGGTGAGGACCTTGACGGTGTTCTCGCCGCCGGGCAGGGCGTTGTCCAGGCCCTTCTCGTACTGGACGGCGGTGCGCAGGAAGCCGAGGAAGGCGAGGAGGGTGGCCTCGCCCTCGACGGCGGCGAAGCGGGCCGCGACGTCGAGGAAGTTGGCGAGGGTCTCGCGGCGGCGGGCGGCCAGGGCCTGTGGCGACGCGGAGAGCTCGACCTCCAGGCCGGTGGTGGCCAGGACCCGGTGCAGCACGTCCATCAGCGGGTCGGCCAGCGAGCGGCGCAGGTCGCGCAGCTCGGCGGCGAGGCGGGCGAAGCGGATGCGGGCCTCGGTGGAGAACGGCAGCCCGTCGTCCTGCTCGCCACCCGATTCGAGGAAGGTGTCCAGCGCGTCGGCGAGCGAGATCACCTCGGCCGGGTCGATGCCCTCGACGGCCTCGGCGAGACGGCGGTCGGGGTCGTGGTCGTCGTCGCCGTGGGCCGCGCGGTGGACGAGGAACCGGGCGCGGCGGCCGAGCAGGGCCAGGTCTCGGGGGCCGATCCGCCAGCGGGGGCCGGTGAGCAGCCGGACCAGCGAGGCATTGGCGCCGGGGTCCTGGAGCACCTCGCAGACCGCGACGAGGTCGGCGACCTCGGGCAGATGCAGCAGCCCGGACAGGCCGACGACCTCGACCGGGATGTCGCGGGCCACCAGCGCGGCCTGGATCTCCGGGAAGTCGCCCGCGGTGCGGCACAGGACGGCGATCTCGCCGGGTGCCTTGCCGGTCCGCACCAGATGGGCGATCGAGTCGGCGAGCCAGTCGATCTCCTCTCCATGGGTGCGCAGCAGCGCGCAGCGGACGATGCCGTCGCGCTCGGCGCCGGGGGCGGGGCGCAGTGCCTCGACGCCTTCGTGCATGGCGCGCAGCGGTGCGGCGAGGCCGTTGGCGAGGTGCAGGAGCCGGCCGCCGCTGCGGCGGTTCTCGCTGAGGGAGTAGCGGGTGGCGGGGGTGCCGTCGGCGTACGGGAAGTGCAGCGGGAAGTCGTCGAGGTTGGCGACGGACGCGCCGCGCCAGCCGTAGATCGCCTGGCAGGGGTCGCCGACGGCGGTGACGGCGTGCCCGGTCGTCCCGCCGGGACCGTTGCCGAAGAGGGCGGAGAGCAGCAGGCGCTGGGCGACGGAGGTGTCCTGGTACTCGTCGAGCAGCACGACCCGGAACTCCTCGCGCAGGATCGTGCCGACCTCGGGACGGGTGAGGGCCAGCTCGGCGGAGAGGGCGATCTGGTCGCCGAAGTCGAGGAGGTCCCGGCTCTTCTTGGCCTCGCGGTAGCGCCGGGTCAGCTGGAGCAGTTCGCCGCGGGCCTCGGCCGTCTCGGGGATCCTGCGCAGCTCGGCGTTGCTGAGCCTGGCGGTCTCCAGGGTGCGGAGCAGCTCCGTGTCGTGCTCGGCGAGCTGCTCGGGGCGTACGAGGTGTTCGGCGAGCTCGGCGTCCAGGGCCAGCAGATCGCTGACGAGGGTGGGGAAGGACCTGGTCAGGGCCGGGTAGGGGCCGGGGGCCTCGCGCAGTACGCGGGCGGCGAGCTGGTAGCGGGTGGCGTCGGCGAGGAGGCGGGTGGTGGGTTCGAGTCCGATGCGCAGCCCGTGCTCGGTGAGGAGCCGGCCCGCGAACGCGTGGTACGTGGAGATGCTGGGCTCGCCCGGGGGGTTGTCCGGGTCGATGGCGTCCGGATCGGTGACTCCGGCCGCGATCAGCGCCTTGCGGACGCGCTCGGCGAGCTCACCGGCCGCCTTGTTGGTGAAGGTGAGCCCGAGGACCTGCTCGGGGGCGACCTGGCCGGTGCCCACCAGCCACACCACGCGGGCCGCCATCACCGTGGTCTTCCCGGACCCGGCCCCGGCCACGATCACCTGCGGGGCGGGCGGCGCGGTGATGCAGGCCGTCTGCTCCGGGGTGAACGGGATCCCGAGGAGCTCCTTGAGCTGCTCGGGATCGGTGATACGTGAGGACACCCCAGAGAGGCTAACCGGACGCACCGACAACGTGCGGCCCACCGGACGTCCGGCCCCGCTCACTCCAGGACGTGGCGGCCCTCCGGCCGGGCGCTGCACGAGGCCCGGAAGGCGCAGTGCGTGCAGTGCTGGCCGGTCGTGGGGGTGAAGCGCTCGTCCAGGACCCGGCCCGCGGCGGTGGCCAGCAGCTCGGGGACCCATTCACCGGCGAGGGGTTCCTGCGCCTGCACCTTGGGATGGGCTTCGCCGCCCTCCTTCTTGGCGGCGGCCTGGCGCAGCTGTACGAGTTCGGCGCCGCCGGGCTCGGGGCGGCGGCCGTCGAAGACCTCGTCGACCGCGCCCTCCCGGACGGCCAGCTGGTACACGGCGAGCTGGGGGTGGCGGGCCACCTCGTCCTTGGTCGGGGACTGCTTGCCGGTCTTGAAGTCGACGACATAGGCCCGGCCCTCGGCGTCCTGTTCGACGCGGTCCATGGAGCCGCGGATGCGTACCTCGTACTCCCCCGCCTCCAGCGTCACGTCGAAGTCGTGCTCGCTCGTGACGGGGGTGCGGCCGGCCCGGTCCATGACGTGCCAGCGCAGAAAGCGTTCGAGGGCGGCCCGCGCCTGCTCCTTCTCCTGCCGGGACTTCCAGGGGGCGTCGAAGACGAGCCCGTCCCAGACCGAGTCCAGCCGCTCCATCAGGACGGCGAGATCGGCGGGGGTACGTCCGGAAGCCACCTCGTCGGCGAGTACGTGGACGACGTTGCCGAAGCCCTGGGCCGCGGTCGCCGGGGCGTCCGCCTTCACCTCGCGGCCGAGGAACCACTGGAGCGCGCAGGTGTTGGCGAGCTGGTCGAGCGCGCTGCCGGAGAGGGTCACGGGCTGGTCCCGGTCGCGGAGCGGGACGGCGGAGCGGGTCGGTTCGTACAGGCCCCACCAGCGGTAGGGGTGGGCGGCGGGTACGAGCGGCTGGCCCTCGTCGTCGGTGAGCGCGGCGAGCCGGGCGAGGCGGCGGGCGGCCTCCTCCCGCAGGGCGTCGGAGGCTTCGGGGTCGACGGTGGTGGCGCGGAGTTCGGCGACCAGCGCGGCGACGGCGAGGGGGCGGCGCGGCCGGCCGGTGACGTCGCGCGGCTCGGCACCCAGTTCGGTGAGGAAGCGGGAGGGCTGGTCGCCGTCGTCGGCGGGCGCCTTCACCGCGGTGACGACGAGCCGTTCGCGGGCGCGGGTCGCCGCGACGTAGAAGAGCCGGCGCTCCTCGGCGAGGAGGGCGCCGGGGGTGAGCGGTTCGGCCAGGCCGTCGTGGCCGATCCGGTCCGCCTCCAGCAGCGAGCCGCGGCGGCGCAGGTCCGGCCAGAGCCCCTCCTGCACCCCCGCGACGACGACGAGGTGCCACTCCAGGCCCTTGGAGCGGTGGGCGGTCATCAGCCGTACGGCGTCGGGGCGCACCACGCGCCTGGAGAGGGTGTCGGCGGCGATGTCCTGGGCGTCGACCTCCTCCAGGAAGTTGAGCGCGCCGCGCCCGCCGGTGCGTTCCTCGGCGCGGGCCGCGGTGTCGAAGAGGGCGCACACGGCGTCGAGGTCGCGGTCGGCGTTGCGGCCGCCCGCGCCGCCGCGCAGTGCGGCGCGCTCCAGTCGGCCCGGCCAGGGGGTGCCGGACCACAGGGCCCACAGGGCCTCCTCCGCGGTGCCGCCGCCTTCGAGGAGCTCGCGGGCCTTGCGCAGGAGTGCGCCGAGGCGCTGGGCGCCGCGGGCGTACGCCGGATCGTGCGCCACGAGCCGCTCGGGCTCGGCGAGCGCTCGGGCCAGCAGCTCGCCGGAGGGGGCCGGTACGCGGTTCCCGGCGGCCCGCTCCTCGTCGCGCAGGGCCCGGCCGAGGCGGCGCAGGTCGGCCGCGTCCATGGAACCGAGGGGGGAGGCGAGCAGGGTCAGGGCGGTCTCGGTGTCCAGCCAGGAGGACGTCTCCGCGCCCTCGTCGGCTACGGAAGTCCCCGCGCCCATGTCGGCGTCCCCGTCCGCTGCGGAAGCCCCCGCGCCCGTGCCCATGTCCTCGTCCGCTGCCGAAGCGTCCGTGCCCGTGCCCGTCTCCGCTGCCACCTCCTCCGCCGCTTCCGCCGGCTTCTCCGCGCCCGGCGCACTCCCGCGCAGGGCTGCCGTGGCGACCGCGCGCAGGGCGGTCAGCAGCGGGGCCACCGCCGGTTCGTGGCGCAGGGGGAGGTCGTCCCCGTCGACCTCCAGGGGGACGCCCGCCGACGTCAGGGCCCGGCGCAGGGAGGGGATCGTGCGGCCCCCGGCCCGTACCAGCACCGCCATCTCGTTCCAGGGGACGCCGTCCTCCAGATGCGCCCGGCGCAGCAGATCGGCGATGTTCTCCAGCTCGGTGGACGCGGTCGGGTAGGTGTACGCCTCCACGCCGCCGCCCTCGCGGACCGCGGTGAGCTCCCGGTGGGCGCGGACCTTCGCCGAGGGCAGCCGGGTCAGCGGCATCCGGCGGGTGAGCAGCCGAGTGGCGTCCAGCAGCCGTCCGCCGGAGCGCCGCGAGGTGGTGAGCACGCCGACCGGGGCCGGGGCGCCGTCCGCCCGCCGGAACGTCTCCGGGAAGTCGAGGATGCCGTTCACATCGGCGCCCCGGAACGCGTAGATCGACTGGTCCGGGTCACCGAAGGCGATCAGGTCCCGGCCGCCCCCGGCGCCCGGGGCGCTCCCCCGGTTGCCGGCCAGCGCGTGCAGCAGCCGCACCTGCGCCGGGTCCGTGTCCTGGTACTCGTCGACGAACACCGCGTCGTACTGCCCCGCCAGCAGTGCCGACACCTCGGGGCGCTCCGCGAGCAGCACCGCCCGGTGCACCAGCTCCGCGTAGTCCAGCACCCCCTGCGCGTCCAGCACGTCCAGGTACTCGGCGAGGAACTCGGCGGCGGCGCCCCAGTCCGGCCGGCCGGTGCGGCCGGCGAAGGCGGCCAGCGCGTCCGGCCCCAGGCCCAGCTCACGGCTGCGGGCCAGCACCGCGCGCACCTCGTCGGCGAAGCCACGTGTGGTCAGGCAGGCCCGCAGCTCGTCGGGCCACCGGATGTGCGAGAAGCCGTCCCGCTCCAGTTCGAGCTGGCCAGCGAGCAGCTCGCGGACGGTGACGTCCTGCTCCGGTCCGGAGAGCAGCCGCACCGGTTCGGCGAACAGGTCGGCGTCCTGGTGGGCGCGGACCAGCGCGTAGCAGAAGGAGTGGAAGGTGGTGGCCTGCGGGCCGCGGGCGGCGCCGAGGCGGGCGGCCATCCGGTCGCGCAGCTCCACGGCGGCCTTGCGGCTGAAGGTGAGCACCAGGACGCGGGCCGGGTCGCCGCCCCGTGCGATGCGTGCGGCGACCGCCTCGACGAGCGTGGTCGTCTTGCCGGTGCCGGGTCCGGCGAGCACCAGGAGCGGGCCGCCGGGGTGATCAACCACCGCGCGCTGCGCCGCGTCCAGGAGAGGAGGGTCCACGGAGCCCGGCGGGGTGCGCACCAGACGGTACGCGCCCGCGGCCCGCTGCCGTGCCTGACGGTGCGGGCTGTGCCGGGTGAAGGAGGAGGAGCTCACGTGGATCGCCGGTCCTGGTGGGTGTACTGATGATGAGGGTGCGGTGCGCGCCGCGAACTAACGAAGCTACGCCAGCGGGAGCGCGGTGCGGGACGGGAGCGCTGCGTGCCTCGTCACGTTCCGGTGCGCGGACGCCCTCGCGTGCCCGGTCCCGCACCCGGCCGTGGTTTCCGTCACTCCGCGCGGCCGCGGTCCTGTCGCGTCACATGCCACAGACCTGTTCGCCGGTCACTTTCCGTGCACTCCTGGTCACTTCCCGTGCGTCCTGGGCCACTTCCCGTAAGTCGGGTACGTCGTACGGCCCCGGCGCCGCCCGCTGTGCCGCCGGATGGCGGAAGCTGTCAGTTGTGAGCACCTCCGCCCTCGTCCCGGTCCGCGCCCCCGTCCGCGGTGACGCCGTCCCACCGCGCCCGCTTCATGTCGAGGCGCGGCACGTGGCCCTCCGCGGCGCGCGACGCCCCGCGCAGCGGGGTGCCCTCCGCGCGGTAGTGGTCCAGTGCCCGCAGCTCGTGGCCCGGGAGCAGCGCCCCGTCGGCGCGCACCACGCGCCACCACGGCACCGCGGCCCCGTACAGCGACATGACCCGGCCGACCTGGCGCGGACCGCCCTCGCCCAGCCACTCGGCGACATCGCCGTACGTCATCACGCGGCCGGGCGGGATCAGCTCGGCGACGTCGAGCACACGCTCCGCGTACTCCGGCAGTGCGTGGCTCGTGCGGTCGTCACTCGTCCCGTCGCCGCTCGTGCGGTGTTGGCTCATCCGCCCCATCCTGCCGTACGCCACCGACATCCCGGCCCGGTCCGTGTGCGTCCGGTCACAGGGCCTGCGGGCGGGGGCGGAGGGGCGTATCTTGCGCTTCCCGTGTCCGTGCGGTGCACCCTGATGCCCCGCCGTGCCGCCGGGCCGTGCCACCATCGTGCGGGCGGTGACCGGTGATACGAGAACACGAAGACCAATCAGAGGCGACGAAGGAGCAGGGCGTGCAGCCACCGAAGGCGGCGGACGCCCCTGACGCCGAGCCGCAGCCGGACGCGTCCCGCGCACCCGCCGCAGAGCCCGGAGCCGGGCAGGAAGAGGTCCCCGGACATCTGGCCGGCTCGACGCTCTCGACCGCCGCGGAGGAGCAGGCAGAACGCGTCTCGGGGGACGAGCCGCTGCTGCCCGCCCGGGTGCACCGTCCCTCCGACCTCATGCGGCTCCTCATCGGGGTCCTGGCGATCGTCGTCCTGTTCTCGATCGCCGCGTTCGCCCACGGCACGACCACCGGTCTCGAACAGGACATCAACAAGGGCACCGGTCAGGCCCCCGACATCCTGATCAAGATGGCGGGCCTGGTCTCCAGCATCGCCGTGCTGCTCGTCCCGGTCGCCTTCGCGATCGAGCGGCTGATCAAACGCGACGGTCTGCGGATCGCCGACGGGGTGCTGGCCGCCGTACTGGCCCACGGCGTCACGCTCGCCGCCGACCTGTGGGTGGCCAAGTCCGCGCCCGGCACCATCCAGGACGCCCTGACCCAGCCGCAGCCCGGTGACGCGCTCACCGATCCCGTGCACGGCTATCTCGCGCCGGTGATCGCCTATATGACGGCGGTCGGCATGGCGAGACGGCCGCGCTGGCGGGTCGTGCTGTGGGTGGTGCTGCTGCTCGACGCGTTCGCCATGCTGGTCGGCGGCTACACGACCCCGTTCTCGATCATCCTCACCGTGCTGATCGGCTGGACCGTCGCGTACGGCACGCTGTACGCGGTCGGCTCGCCGAACGTACGGCCGACCGGTCAGCACCTGATGGCCGGTCTGCGCCATGTCGGCTTCCACCCGGTCAGCGCGATGCGCGCCGACGACGCCCCGGACTCGGGCGACCAGAGCGACCGGGGGCGCCGCTATCTGGTCTCCCTGGAGGACGGGCCGCCCCTCGACGTCACGGTCGTCGACCGCGAGCAGCAGGCCCAGGGCTTCTTCTACCGGGTGTGGCGCAGGCTCACCCTGCGCGGCATCACCCAGCGCCGCTCCATCCAGTCGCTGCGCCAGGCCCTGGAGCAGGAGGCGCTGCTCGCCTACGCGGCGATCGCCGCCGGGGCCAACGCGCCCAAGCTGATCGCCACGTCCGAGCTCGGTCCCGACGCCGTGATGCTGGTGTACGAGCACATCGGCGGCCGTTCGCTGGACGCGCTGGAGGACTCGGAGATCACCGACGAGCTGCTGCGCGGCTCGTGGCGTCAGGTGAAGGCGCTCCAGTCCCGGCGGATCGCGCACCGCAGGCTCACCGGCGACGCCATCCTGGTGGATCGTTCCGGCAAGGTGTTCGTCACCGATCTGCGCGGCGGCGAGATCGCGGCCGGTGATCTGGTCCTGCGGATGGACGTCGCCCAGCTGCTGACCACGACGGGTCTGCGGGTGGGCGCCGAGCGTGCCGTCGCCGGTGCGCTGGAGGTGCTCGGCCCCGACGCGGTCGCGGACTGTCTGCCGCTGCTCCAGCCGATCGCGCTGAGCCGCTCCACCCGGGCGGCGCTGCGCCGGCTCGCCCGGGAGCGCTCGCAGCGGGAGCGCGAGGCGGTGCTGGAGGCGTCGGACGCGGCCAAGCGGGCCAGGGCGCACGAGCACGGGGCGGCCGCCGGCGACCGCAAGGCCGACCGCAAGGCGCTGCGCAACCAGAAGCAGGCCGAGAAGCGCGCCCTGGACGACGCCCTGGACGGGGCCCGTGAGGAGGACCTGCTCTCCCAGATGCGGCAGCAGGTGCTGCTGATCCGGCCGCAGGCACCGGTCGAACCGGTGCGTCTCGAACGCATCAAGGCCCGCACCCTGCTCAGCTGCATCGCCGGTGCGATCGCCGCGTACTTCCTCATCTCGCAGGTCACCCAGGCCGATTTCGGCGCGGTCGTCGAACAGGCGGAGTGGGGCTGGGTGGCGGCCGCGGTCGCCTTCTCCGCGCTCAGCTACGTGGCGGCGGCGATGAGCCTGCTGGGCTTCGTGCCGGAGCGGGTGCCGTTCGGCAAGACGGTACTGGCGCAGGTCGCCGGGTCCTTCGTGAAGATCGTCGCCCCGGCCGCGGTCGGCGGTGTGGCGCTGAACACCCGCTTCCTGCAACGGGCCGGGGTCCGTCCGGGGCTCGCCGTGGCGAGCGTCGGCGCCTCGCAGCTGTTCGGTCTCGGCTGCCACATCCTGCTGCTGGCGGCCTTCGGCTATCTGACCGGCACCGAGAAGACACCGTCCTCGCTCACCCCGTCCAGGACGGTGATCGCCGGACTGCTGACGGTCGCCGTGCTGGTGCTGGTGGTGACGGCGGTCCCGTTCCTGCGGAAGTTCGTGGTGACGCGGGTGCGCTCGCTGTTCGCCGGGGTCGTGCCGCGCATGCTCGACGTGGTGCAGCGGCCGCAGAAGCTGCTGACCGGCATCGGCGGGATGCTGCTGCTGACCGGCATGTTCGTGATGTGCCTGGACGCCTCGGTCCGCGCGTTCAGCGGTCCGGACGTGCCGCATCTCAGCTACGCCAGCATCGCGGTGGTCTTCCTGGCGGGCAACGCGCTGGGGTCGGCGGCGCCCACACCGGGCGGAATGGGCGCGGTCGAGGGCGCGCTGACGCTCGGCCTGATCGCGGTCGGCCTGCCGAAGGAGGTCGCGGCACCCGCCGTACTGCTGTTCCGTCTGCTGACTCTGTGGCTGCCGGTGCTTCCCGGCTGGCTCTGCTTCAACCACCTGACCCGCAAGGGCGAGCTCTGACGCCCTCTCAGCCACCGCGCGGGGCCGCCCGCGAGTCCAGTCGGGCGACGGCGCGGCGGCCCGCCACCCGCTTGGACCGGTGTCCCGTGCAGCGACCGGTTTCCCGCCGCACCATGGGCCCATGAGGACCTCCCCCGCTCTGCGTGCCGCCGCCCTGACCGCCGCCGTCACCTTGCTCCTGCCCATCACCGCCTGCTCGCGGAGCGGCGACGGGGAAGGCCCGGACGGGCCGCAGAGCTCACCTCTCGCGGCGAACGTCGCCGAGGGCGGCACCTCCGGCGACCTCTCCTCCCAGGAGCTGACGTGGAAGCCCTGCCCCGCCCCGGCCCCGGCACAGGGCGAAGGAAAGGCGCCGTCCCCGCTGCCCGGCGGCACCCCCTGGGAGTGTTCGTTCATGCGGGCGCCGCTCGACTACGCGAAGCCCGAGGGCGAGACGATCCGGCTGGCACTGATCCGGGCCAGGGCCAAGAACCCGGACAAGCGGATCGGCTCCCTCATCTTCAACTTCGGCGGCCCCGGCGCCTCCGGTGTCGCGACCCTGCCCGCCTTCGGCCCCGACTACGACAAACTCCGCGCCGGCTACGACCTGGTCAGCTTCGACCCCCGCGGCGTGGGCCTCAGCGACGGTGTGAAGTGCGAGACCGACAAACAGCTCGACGCCCGCAGCGAGATCGACGGCACCCCGAACACCCCCGCGGAGGTGAACACCCTCGTCGAGAGCACCAAGGCCTTCGCGGCGGCCTGCGAGAAGAACTCCGGCAGGCAGCTCCCCTATGTCGGCACCACCGACGCCGCCCGTGACATGGATCTGATGCGCCAGGTGCTCGGCGACAAGAAGCTGTACTACTTCGGCATCTCGTACGGCACCGAACTGGGCGGCGTCTACGCCCATCTGTTCCCGAAGAATGTCGGCAGGTCGGTGCTGGACGCGGTGGTCGACCCGACGCAGGACTCCGAGCAGGCCTCGCTCGGCCAGACCAAGGGCTTCCAGCTCGCGCTGGACAACTTCACCAAGGACTGCGCCGAACGGGGCGAGGCCTGCAAGCTTCCCGGTACCAACTCGAAGGAGGTCGAGCAGGGCATCTCCGGTCTGCTCGACAGGCTGGAGAAGCAGCCGGTCGAGGGGATCGGCCCGCGCCGGCTGACGCAGACACTGGCGATCACCGGTATCGCGGCAGCCCTCTACTCCCGGCAGACCTGGCCGCTGCTGGAGGAGGGCGTCGACGAGGCCGACGGCGGTAGCGGCGCGCTGCTCCTCGCCCTCGCCGACTCGCTGAACGGCCGTTCCGACAACGGCCAGTACGACAACTCGATGGCCGCCAACGCCGCCATCAACTGCGTCGACTCCAAGCAGCGGTTCACCGCGGACCAGACCGAGGCCAAGCTCCCCGAGTTCCGGTCCGCCTCGAAGATCTTCGGTGACTATCTGGGCTGGTCCCTGATCAGCTGCACCGGCTGGCCGGTGCCGGGTGCCTGGAAGAACCCGGACGTCAGCGCCCCGGGCGCGGCCCCCATCCTCGTCGTCGGCAACACCGGCGACCCGGCGACGCCGTACGAGGGCGCCAGGGCGATGGCCGACGCGCTGGGCCAGGGGGTCGGCATGATGATGACGTACGAGGGCCAGGGGCACGGCGCGTACAACAGCGGCAACGCCTGCGTGCAGAAGGCCGTGGGCGGCTACCTGCTGGACGGCAAGGTCCCGGCGCCCGGAACCGTCTGCAAGTAGCGGCGCGTCGTCCGTGGGCACCCCCTAGCATGGGCGGACTTTCTGTACATCGTTGAGTACAGGCACATCGGGAGGACGCACACGTGGTCGCACACGCACGCGCCGGGGCTCTGGCCGGCGCCGCACTTCTGCTGACGGGGCTGCTCGCGGGCTGCGGCGGAGGTACGGACGACAAGCCGGACGACCGGGCGGACCGCGATACCGCGTCCTCGGCCGACGGGCCGTCCACCGCGCCAAGCAAGCAACCGGGCACACCCCGGCTGCCCGCGGCCCTCACCTCCCAGCGGCCGGACTGGAAGGGCTGCGAGGCCCGCGCGGGCGAGAGCGCGCCCGGCTCCGCGTGGCGTTGCGCGACGGTCCGGGTACCGCTGGACTACGCGAAGCCGGACGGCGAGACGATCGGGATCGCGCTGATCCGCAAGAAGGCCTTGAACACCGGCCGGCGCCTCGGCTCGATGCTGTTCGACTTCGGCGGCCCCGGCGGTTCGGGGGTCTCGATACTGCCCCGTGCCGCGGGCTCGTACGCCAACCTCAACTCCCGCTACGACCTGGTGGGCTTCGACCCGCGCGGGGTCGCGGGCAGCGAAGGGGTGAGCTGCCGCACCGACAAGGAGCAGGAGACCGCCTACCGGAAGGTCGACATGACCCCGGACACGGCGGCCGAGGAGAGGGCGTTCCTGAAGGACGGCGCCGACTTCGGCGCCGGCTGCGAGCGCCGCTCCGGCAAGGTCCTGCCGTACGTCGGTACGACGAACGCCGCCCGGGACATGGACCTGATCCGCGAGGTGCTCGGCGACAAGAAGCTCACCTACTTCGGCATCTCGTACGGCACCGAGCTCGGCGGCACCTACGCGCATCTCTTCCCGGCGAACGTGGGACGGACCGTGCTGGACGCCGTCGTCGACCCGACCGCGGACACCATCGGGCACGCCCGCAACCAGGCGACCGGCTTCCAGCGGGCGCTGGAGAACTACCTCAAGGACCGCGGTCAGGACCCGAAGGCGGGCACGCAGCGGATCGCGAAGCTGCTGGAGCGGATCGACAGGAAGCCGCTGCCGACCCGTTCGGGCCGCGAGCTCAACGAGTCGCTGGCCATCACCGGCATCGTCACGCCGCTCTACTCCAAGAGCAACTGGCCGTTCCTGACGCAGGCGCTGGACGAGGCCGAGAAGAGCGGCACCGGCACCATGCTGCTCCAGCTGGCCGACTCGTACAACGGCCGTGACGAGAAGGGGCACTACGACACCCAGAACCACTCGCAGCGCGCCATCTCCTGCGCGGACAGCAAGCTCCGGCCGACGGCGGACGAGGCCAGGGCACTGCTGCCGGAGTTCCGGAAGCTGTCCCCGGTGTTCGGCCCGTTCCTGGCGTGGGACACGGCGGGCTGGTGCTCGCAGTGGCCGGTGCCGGGTGAGCACGACCACCCGGAGGCGAGCGCTCCGGGCGCCGGTCCGGTGCTGGTCGTGGGCACGACCGGTGACCCGGCGACGCCGTACGAGGGTGCCCGGAAGATGGCGGACGAGCTGGGCAGGGGCGTGGGCATCCTGCTCACCAACAAGGGCGAGGGACACGGCGCGTACGGCGGGAACACCTGCGTGACGTCGACCGTGGACGCGTACTTCCTCGACGGGATGGTCCCCGACGACGGCAAGACCTGCTCGTAGGGCGCCCCGGGACACGGGGAAGGGGCCGGTCCGTGCGGACCGGCCCCTTCCCCGTGTCGAAGGATGTCTCAGTACACCGGCTTCTCGGGCTCGATCTGGTTGACCCAGCCGATCACGCCGCCGCCCACGTGGACCGCGTCGGCGAAGCCCGCGGACTTGAGGACCGCGAGGACCTCGGCGCTGCGGACGCCCGTCTTGCAGTGCAGGACGATGCGCTTGTCCTGCGGGAGGTCCTGGAGGGCGTTGCCCATCAGGAACTCGTTCTTCGGGATCAGCTTCGCGCCCGGGATCGAGACGATCTCGAACTCGTTCGGCTCACGGACGTCGATGATCTCGATCTTCTCGTCCGCGTCGATCCACTCCTTGAGCTGCTTGGGAGTGATCGTGGAGCCGAGCGCCGCCTCCTGGGCCTCCTCGGACACGACGCCGCAGAAGGCCTCGTAGTCGATGAGTTCGGTGACGGTGGGGTTCTCGCCGCAGACCGCGCAGTCGGGGTCCTTGCGGATCTTGACCTGGCGGTACTGCATCTCCAGGGCGTCGTAGATCATCAGCCGCCCGACCAGCGGGTCACCGATGCCGGCGAGCAGCTTGATGGCCTCGTTGACCTGGATGGAACCGATCGACGCGCAGAGCACCCCGAGCACGCCGCCCTCGGCGCAGGAGGGGACCATGCCCGGCGGGGGCGGCTCCGGGTAGAGGCAGCGGTAGCAGGGGCCGTGCTCGGACCAGAAGACGGACGCCTGACCGTCGAACCGGTAGATGGAGCCCCAGATGTACGGCTTGTTCAGCAGTACGGCGGCGTCGTTGACCAGATAGCGGGTGGCGAAGTTGTCCGTGCCGTCCACGATCAGGTCGTACTGGGCGAAGATGTCCATCACGTTGTCGGCTTCGAGCCGCTCCTCGTGAAGGACCACGTTCACGTACGGGTTGATGCCCAGCACCGAGTCCTTGGCGGACTCGGCCTTGGAGCGCCCGATGTCGGCCTGGCTGTGGATGATCTGGCGTTGCAGGTTCGACTCGTCGACCTCGTCGAATTCCACGATGCCGAGCGTGCCGACACCGGCCGCGGCCAGGTACATCAGGGCCGGCGAGCCGAGGCCGCCGGCACCGACACAGAGCACCTTCGCGTTCTTCAGCCGCTTCTGTCCGTCCATCCCGACATCCGGGATGATCAGGTGGCGGGAGTACCTGCGGACCTCGTCGACGGTGAGCTCAGCAGCTGGCTCGACCAGGGGTGGCAGCGACACAGGAACCTCAACAATGCAGGTGGTCGGTTTCTACGTACTTCATCTACGTACGGTTGTTCTTCCGGTAACACTGCCACGCCCCCTCTCATTCCGAGATACCAGGTCCGATCCGCGAGACGATTTCGTCCCAGTAACTGGGCAGCGCCGCGAATGGGTCCGTTTGTCCGTGTTGGCCGTCTCGGTCCGTGAAGAAGATCGTGCCCGCGCCCTGCCAGCGGGCGATGCGCATGGCCTCGTCGAGATGGGTGCGCGGAACGCCGTGGACGAAGTGCGCGAACCGCTCCGGCGGATAGGAAGCGGTCCACTCCGCCACCTGCGACCAGCGGTAGTCGGTCCATGGCCCGTTGAAGGTGACCAACTGGTCGGCGGCCTCGGCGTAGCCGGGGTACGGGTGGGTGCCCAGGCCCAGCACCAGCGGCCCGCTCCCCTCCCCGTACGGGCGGTCGCCGTGGTCGAGGAGCGTCGCGAGGGTGCTGGTGAGCCGGCGCACCGCCGGGAGGTGGGACCGCTCGGCCGGGCAGCGGCCGAGATAGAAGCCGTCGACGCGGTACCAGTCGAGGAACGCCTGCGCGTCGGCGATCAGTTCCCCGAAGGACCGGCTGCCGAAGGCCAGGTCGAGATGGCCGAGCAGCCGCCCGCCCGCCGCCCGTACCGAGTCCTGCGGATCGTCGCCGTGCAGGGCCCTCTCGCGCGCGTTGCGGAGCCGGCCCGCGGCTTCGAGGCAGTGCGGATCGGGCCGGGCGCCGGGGCCGTTGTCGATGTTCAGGACGGCCCAGTGCAGCGGGGTGCCGGGGCGGGCCAGCTCGGCCCATTCGGCCGGTGCGAGCAGCGGGTGCGCGCAGCCGGGTACGCCGAAGCCGAACTGCTCGGCGCCGCTGGTCCGGCGGGCCGTGCCGATGCTGGTCAGATACGGCATGCCGCCTCCATCCAGATGTCGGCGAGGGACTCCTCCAGATTGATCCGGGGGCGCCAGCCGAGCCGGTCCCGGGCGGTGCGGACGTCGGCCTGCTGCCAGGCGCCGCAGCCGTCCGGGTAGGGGGACGGGGTCGCCGAGAGGTGCTCGATGACCGACTCGGTCGAGGTGCGCGGGGCACCGATGGGCAGCCGGGGCGGGGGCGCGTCGAGCTCGTGGAGCGCGCCCGCGTATCCGGCGACCCTGGCGAGGACGGCGGCCGCGTCCCGGAGCCGCACGGCGCGCCCGGTGCCGATGTTGACGACGCCCTGGGCCGCGGAGAGCGAGGCGGCGTGCACGGCGCGCGCGACGTCGCGTACGTCCACGAAGTCGCGCTGCACGCCCAGGCCGCTGAGCTTCAGTTCGCCGTCGCCGGACTGCATGGCCCGGCGCATCGCCTCGGCGAGCCTGCCGAGCGGGGAACCGGCCGGGGTGCCCGGGCCGACCGGGGAGAAGACCCGCAGCACGACCGCGTCGAGGCCGGAGCCGAGGACGAGTTCGGTGGCGGCGAGCTTGCTGACGCCGTACGGGCCGCCGGGGCGCGGGATCGCGTCCTCGGCGGTGGAGGATCCGGGCTGCGAGGGCCCGTACTCCGAGGAGCAGCCGACCTGGACGAGCCGGGCCGTGCAGCCGCTGCGCCGCATCGCCTCGCAGACCGTGGCGACGGCGACGGTGTTGTGGCGGGTGAGATCGCGGGCCCCGCCGCGGGTGGCGCCCGCGCAGTTGACGACGACTCCGGGGTGGACGGCGTCCAGGAAGCGGGTCAGCGCGCCGGGGCTGCCGCTGGCGAGGTCGAACCGTACGTCGGCGTCGTCGCCGCGGCCGAGCGCCGTGAGGTGCACGGCGGGGTCGGCGAGCAGGCGGTCGGCCACGAACCGGCCGAGGAATCCGTTGGCTCCGAGCAGCAGCACCCTCATCGCGCGCCCCCTCGGCGCCGACGGCGAGCTGCCGGTGAAGGGGATTGGGGGGTCATGTCCGGTGTCTCCTTGAGGAAGTGAGATGCAGTTGCGGGCAATGACCCGCGGCGTCGGCTCCGCGGGGCGTGCGATGGCAGTAGTACGGCTGTGGTGGTTACGCGGCGGCCGGACCTTCATCGCCCGGCCGGGCGGTTGTGTGGGCGGATGCCCTGGAGAGGACGACGGTGGCGGCCACCAGCAGTCCCAGGGCGGAGGCACCGCAGGCGAGGGCGGGTACGGATCCGGTGCCGGACACCATGACGAGGGCGTCCACGGGGCGGGCGAGGAAGTGCAGACCGGGCAGCCGCCCGGTCAGGACCAGCGCGGGTGCCAGGGCCTCGACCGCGCAGGCGACGGCCAGCCCTCCGGCGGCGAGTCCGGGGAACCCGTGCACGGTCAGCAGCCGGGCGAGCAGGAGCAGCACCCCGAGCGCGGCCGCCCCCACGAACGCTCCGCCCTTCCCGTACCCCAGATGCGCGAGGTACAGCAGTCCGGCGAGGGCGCACGAATAGAGCGCCACGGCCCCGAGGAGCAGGGGGCGCACCCCCGCGGCGAACTCCTCCAGTGCGCGGCTGCCGTTGAGTCTGCGATGGGCGTGTACGGAGAAGAGGTGGGCGCACCAGGTGGCCGGGGCGAGCGAGAGGGCCAGGCCCAGCAGCGGTGCGGGGGTGATCGCCCAGGGGCCTTCGGGGCCGCCGCTGAGCACCTGGTCGAGCAGCGGTTCGCCGTACAGGACGTAGCCGAGGAGCCAGCAGCCGTAGACCTTGGCCGCGCCCGGTGAGCGGCCTTCGGCGTGCAGGGGGCCGCTGCGCAGGCCGACCACGAGCCCGATGAGCGCGAGAAGCCCTCCGGCGAGGGCGATCGCGATCCGTGCCCGGCCGTCGAGCGCTCCCTCGGTGAGCCCGAGTGCCCCGGCGGTCGCGATGCAGGCGGCGCCCGGCACCAGCGCGCGGAGCGACCAGGCGGCGCGGGTCGCGATGTCACGCTCCGGCGCGTCGGGCCCTGTCGCGGAGTCCGCCGCCGCACCGGGCACCCGGGCGAAGAGCTCCTCGGCGAGCGAGAAGACGTCCCGGTGCCGGTAGCGGGCGGCGGTGCGGTCGGTGACGCCATGCGCTTCGAGCCCGGCGGCGACCTCCAGCGGATCGACGGCCCGCTCGCACAGCTCGCGGTGCCGGTGCATCAGCGATTTCACGGGGTCGGCGGGGCCCCGGCGCGCGGCACTGGGCCGGCGCGCCGCGGCGGGGCGCGCGATCTCGGGGGCGCGGGAGGGCTCGGAAGCCGCGGCGGCCGGGGCGGACTCGGCCGGCTCGTGCGTCCCGGACTGTCCGTCCGTCCCTGACTGTCCGTCCGTCCCGGAGGGCTCATGCACCCCGGAGGTCTCATGTGTCCCGGAGGTCGCGTGTGCTCCGGGGGGCTCGCTTGTTCCGGTGGGCTCGCTTGTTCCGGGGGTCTCGGAGACCAGGGCCCGGGAGCGGGGGTCCCAGCTTCCGCCGGTCGTCGGGGTGGCGGGTGCGTCGGACACCTCGGTCGGGCCGCCCATGGTGATTCCTCCGTGATCGCCGCCGGCCGTCCCGGACCGCCCCGGCCCGCCCCGCCCCGGCCCGGCCGTCTCGTGCCCCTGTTCACGCATCGCCGCCACCCGCTCCCCGCGCTCCCGCGCAGACGGCCCGGGGCCCGGCGGCCCAGCTGGGTCTGCGGTCGGCCGTGGCCGCCGGGGCGGGACCCGAGGCCGTCCACGGGCCGAGGACGTGCGCCTCCGGCGGGGTGGCGAACGGGCGCGGTCCGCCGTCGGCGTCCACCTCTTCGGCCTCCCTGCGCACCGGGGCGTGCGAGATCAGTTCCAGGTAGATGCCGCGAAATGCCGCGAGGTTCTGTTCGACGGTGAAGAGTTCGAGCGCGCGGGCGCGCGCCGCCGCTCCGAGCCGTGCGCGTCGCTCGGGGTCCCGCAGCAGCGCGAGACAGGCGTCGGCCAGCGCCCTGGGATTGCGCGGGGGCACCACGAGCCCGGTGCCGCCGATGACCTCGACGACCGCGCCGACATCCGTCGACACCGTGGCCCGGCCGCAGAACATCGCCTCGACGAGCCCGGCCGGAAAGCCCTCGACCACGCTGGACAGGACGACGACCCCGCCCGCCGCGTAGGCGTCCGGCAGATCGGCCACCTCGGCCCCGCCGATCTCCTCGAAGGAGACCGGGTTGTCGCCGACGGCATGGGCGTCCGTGGCCTCGTCGGGGAAGAGCTGGGCGGCGAGGGCCCGGCAGTGCGCGAGATACGTGGCGCCTTCGGGGCCCGGGGCCCCGATGATCCTCAGCCGGGTGTCCGGCTCGGCCTTCCGTACCTCCGCGAAGGCGTGCAGCAGTCCGATCAGGTCCTTGGCCGGCTCGATCCGGCCGACCCAGACCAGGGTGTCGTCGGGGCCGCTGTCGCCGCTCTCCCCCAGCGCCGTGAAGCGGCCGGACTCCATGCCGGGGTGGACGGTGCGCAGCTTGCCGCGTTCGGCGCCGCACCTTTCCTGCCAGCGGCGGACATGGGTGTTGCCGGAGGAGACGATCGCGGCCTGCCGGTACACCTCGGTGGCGAGCCGCCCGTGGAAGTGGGCGAGCAGGGCGCGCACCGGCGCGTTCAGCGGGGCGCCGGTCGCCGCGAGGTAGTGGGCCCGCAGCTGCGCGCCGTGCTCGGTGACCAGCAGCGGCACCCCGAAGAAGCGTTTGGCCAGCAGTCCCGGCAGAGCGGCCGGCCCGCCGGACGTCGCATGACAGAGATCGACCGCGCCGAGGCCCTCCTCGTCGTACCAGTCGAGCGAGAGCGGGCGGAGCACCCGGTCGAGCTCCCGGGCGAAGGCGAGGAGGTCGGGGACCGTGGCGCTCCGGACGGTACGCCCGGCGCCCGGGGCGCGGCAGGCCGCTTCGAGCAGCCGCACGGCGGTCTCGGAGCGGAGGGCCGCGGTGAGGCCGCCGTGCTCGCGGGCCAGTTCGGCGAGTCCGTACAGGCCGTCCGTGAACTGCGCGTCCGCGACGGACGTACGCCCTTCGCCGCCCGGTTCGCCCGCGCCCTCACCGCTCCCCGCGCCCGCCGCGCAGACCGAGGCCGCGAGAGCCGAGAAGTGCGCCGCGAAGCGCCACTGTTCGCGCCGCCCGTACGAACGGGTGCCCCCTCCCGTCAGCATCCGGGCCATCAGCCCCTTGGGGGCCCCGGCGCCCGGGACGTCCTCGTCGGCCGTCCACAGCGGCGCCGTCCGCACCCGGCCGACCTGCACCGGGAGCCGGCCCCGCGCCTCCTGGTCGGCGCAGCGGCTGAGCGCGAAGAGATCGAACTCGTGCTGCGCGAGCCCGCGCACCAGACGGTCGCACCAGAGTCCGGACTCACCGGTCGCATACGGGTAACCACCGTCGGTGAGGAGTCCGATCCGCACGAGCACACCCCCGATCTCCCTTGTGGGCGGCCGCCGTTGCAATGGCGGCTCACAGCGGGACGACCGTAAGCGGATACGCCGGTGGCGCGACGGACGGTTGTCCGTCGCACCACCGAAAGGGGTGAACCGTCGTAACTTTCCCGCTCCGACGGCGTTCTGTCGCGCTATGGGTGCGGCCGACCACGCAGGGTCAGGCGGCGGCCAGTTCCTTGCGGGCCGCGCGGCGCACCGTCGCCAGCGCCGGGTCGAGTGCGGGAACGGCCGCCAGGAGCTGCTTGGTGTACGGGTCCCGGGGGTTCCCGTACACCTCGTCCACCTCGCCCTCCTCGACGATCCGGCCCTGCCGCATGACGGCGACCCGGTCGCTGACCTGCCGTACGACGGCGAGGTCGTGAGCGATGAAGACCAGGGCGAGCCCCAGTTCCCGCTGGAGCTCCGCGAGCAGGGCGGTCACCTGGGCCTGGGTCGTCACATCGAGCGCGGAGACGGCCTCGTCGCAGACGATCAGCTCCGGCTCGGCGGCCAGCGCGCGGGCGATCCCGACGCGCTGGCGCTGTCCGCCGCTGAACTCGTGCGGATAGCGGTCGTAGCTCTCCGGGGCGAGCCCGACCCGGGTCAGCAGATCCCGCACCCGTGCCCTGATCGCGGCCTCGTCGCGCTGACCGGAGGCTCGCAGCGGATCGGCGACCGACTCACCGATCGAGCGGCGCGGGTTGAGCGAGGAGACCGGGTCCTGGAAGACCATCTGGACCCGGGCGTCACGGGTGAGCCGGCCCGAGGTGGGTTCCAGCAGTCCCACGAGCATCCGCCCGAGGGTGGTCTTGCCGCTGCCGCTCTCCCCGACGATGCCGAGGGTCTCGCCGCGTCGCACGGTGAGGGAGACCCCGTCGACGGCGGCCGTCGCACTCTTCCCCCGGCCGAACACCTGCCGGACGTCGACGGCTTCGACGAGCGGGGCGCCCGTGTCGTCCATCGGCTTCGCGCCCGAGGAGGTCCGCGACTGCGTCACCCGGGGCACCGCCGCCAGCAGTGCCTTCGTGTACGGCTCGCGCGGGGCCACGAGCACCTCGCCCACCGGCCCCCGTTCCACCGCCCGTCCCGACTGCATGACCAGCACCTCGTCGACCGACTCCGCCGCCACGCCCACGTCGTGCGTGACCAGCAGCAGCCCCATGCCCGTCTCACGGCGCAGATCGTGCAGCAGGTCCAGGATCTGAGCCTGGACGGTGACGTCCAGGGCGGTCGTCGGCTCGTCGGCGATGAGCAGCTGGGGCTCGCAGGCCAGGGCCATCGCGATCAGCGCCCGCTGCCGCATCCCGCCGGAGAACTCGTGCGGCCTGGACCGGGAGCGCCGTACCGCGTCGGGGATCCCGACCCGGTCCAGCACCTCCACCGCCCGCGCCCGCGCCGCCCGTCGGGAGGCCCGGTTGTGGACCCGGTACACCTCGGCGATCTGGTCGCCCACCGCGTAGTACGGGTCCAGCGAGGACAGCGGGTCCTGGAAGACCATGGCGGCCTTCGCACCGCGCAGGGCGCGGAGTTCCGCGTCGTCCGCGGCCGTCACGTCCACCCCGGCGACCCGGATCGCGCCGCCGACCTTCGCACCGGTCCCCCGGTGCAGTCCGAGCAGTGCGTACGCCGAGGCGCTCTTGCCGGAGCCGGACTCGCCGACCACCCCGAGCGCGCCGCCGGCCTCCAGCGAGAACGACAGCCCGTCCACCGCCCGTACCTCGCCGAACGAGACCGAGAGATCCGAGACTTCGACCAGGCTCATGCCAGCACCACCCGTCGGTCGGCCATCGCCTGGAGGATGTCGGCGACGGCGTTGGCGAGGACGACGAAGAATCCGGTGACGAGCACCAGGCCGACGACCACCGGAAGGTCCACGTGCTTCACGGCGTCGACGAGTTCACGGCCCACCCCCGGAATCCCGAAGAGCGATTCGGTGAGGACGGCGCCGCCGAACATCGAGCCGATGTCCAGTGCGCCGAGCGCGATCACCGGCGCCAGCGCACCGCGCAGCGCGTGCCGTCCCACGAGCGCCCGTTCGCCGACCCCGTACGCCCTGAAGGTGCGCACATGGTCCTCGGCCAGGGTCTCCAGCATCGAGGCCCGGGTCATCCGGGCGTACGGCGCCGCCGACACCAGCGCCAGCGAGATCCAGGGCAGCAGCAGGTTCCAGGCCCACTGCTCCGGGTCCTCGGTGAGCGGTACGTAGTCCGGGAACGGCAGGATCTGGAGCGCCGTGACCAGGACGATGATCAGCAGCAGACCGATGACGAAGACCGGTGTCGCCATGCCCGCCAGGGTGATCCAGGTGAGGACGCGCTCGGTGAGCCGGCCGCGCCGCCACACCGAGAGCAGCCCGGTGCCGACCCCGAGCAGCATCCACAGCACGAAGGCGCCGAGGGCGAGCGAGGCGGTGGCCGGGAGCTTGGCCAGGATCAGCTCGGTGACCTGCTGGTCGCTCTGGTACGAGAGCCCCAGGCAGGGCGCCTGGCAGTGCAGCACCCCGGTTCCGGTCGAGTAGTCGCGGCCGGTGAAGAGCCCCTGGAGGAAGTGCGCGTACTGCAGGTACAACGGGTCGCCCAGGTGCAGCTGTTCGCTGACCTGCGCCACCTGTGCGGGCGAGCAGCGCGGACCGCAGGCGATCTGCGCGACGTTGCCGGGGGCGACGTAGAAGGCCGCGTAGACGACGACGCTGAGGGCGAGCAGCACGAAGACCGCCCCGCCGAGGCGTCTGAGCAGGAACCACTTCACGCGTCGGCCTCCTTCTTCCGGCCGGTGCCGATCCGCAGCCGGGACTCGGCCCGCGGGTCGAGCGCGGTGCGTACGCCCTCGCCGAGGACGGTCAGCGCCAGCACGGTGACGAAGAGCAGCAGCGCGGGGATCAGCAGATAGGTGGGCGCCGCCTGGTACCAGGTGTCGGCGTCGCTGAGCATCTGTCCCCAGGACGGCGTGGGCGGCTTGATGCCCACGCCGAGGAAGGACAGGGCCGCCTCGACGACGATGTTCGACGGGAAGAGCAGCACCGCGTAGGTGATGACGGGCGCGGCCAGCGCGGGCAGCAGTTCGCGCCTGGCGATCTGCCAGGAGCTCCAGCCGCTGAGCCGGGCGGCGGCGACGTGGTCGCGCGATTTCAGCGAGAGCGTCTGGGCACGCACGATCTTCGAGGTCCCGGACCAGCCGACCAGGCCGATGATCACGGCGATCAGGACCGGGCGGGGGAAGCTCGTGGGTACGACGGCGAGCGCGCCGAGCGCGATCACCATGACGGGCAGCGCGACCACGACGTCGGTGACCCGGCTGAGCGCCTGGTCGACGAAGCGGTTGCCGAGCCCGGCCGCGAGCCCGATGGAGACGCCGACGATCACCTGGAGCAGGGTGGCGGCCAGCGCGACGCCGAGCGAGACCCGTGCCCCGTAGACGACGCGGGCGAACAGGTCGCGCCCGGTGAGCGGTTCGACGCCGAGCCAGTGCTCGGCGCCGATCCCGCCGAAGGATCCGACCGGCACCCCGCCGGTGGCGGAGTCGACGAGATCGGGGTGGTACGTGGTGGGGTCCTGGCCCTCGATGCCCGCGAGCAGCGGTGCGGCGAGCGCGGCCAGGACCAGCAGGGCGACGATCGCCGCCGCCACGAGGGCCGCGCGCCGGGCGCGCAGCCGTCGCCAGAACGGACTGGCCCCGGAGGCGGGGGCCAGGACGGCCCCCGCCTCCTCGGCCGGAATTGCTTCTGCCATGGCTACTTGACCGCGACCTGCGAGATGTCGAGCACGCCGGTCCAGTCGCTGATCACGACGTTCTTGACGGCCTCGCCGTACAGGCGCTTGTAGACCGGGTGGAACAGCGGCACGGTCAGTGCCTGCTCACCGACCTTCTTGTCGAGCGCGCCCCAGCGCTTCGCCGCGGCGTCCAGGTCGGTCAGCTTGTTGATCTCGTCGATCTCCTTGTTGACCGCGGGGTCGTTCAGCTGGCCGGAGTTGAAGTTGTAGCCGGACCTGACGATCTGGCGCCCGTCGAAGATCGGCGCGAAGAACGGGCCGCCGGACGGCCAGTCGGCGCCCCAGCCACCGAGGAAGAAGCCGGGCTCGCTCTTCACGTTGTAGACCGTGTCGGAGTAGTCGTTGGACTCCAGCCCCTGGAGCTTGACGGTGATTCCGGCCTTCTTCAGCGCCTCCTGGAGCGCGGTGGCGATCTCCGGGCTGGTGGCGAAGTCCTTGTCGTTGGAGTGCGTGAGGGTGACGGTCAGCCCCTTGGGGTAGCCGGCCTCCTTCAGCAGTTCCCTGGCCTTGGCCGGGTCGCCGTTCTTCCCGGCCGGGAAGTGGTCGTACGGCGTGTAGCCGAAGGCCGCCTGGTCGGGCAGGAAGGTGGTGGCGGGCTCGGCGAGCGAGGAGCCGCCGGCCGCGTTGACCACGGAGGAACGGTCGACGGCGTACGAGATCGCCTGCCGCACCTTCGGGTTGTCGAACGGCTTCACCTTCGGGTTGAAGGCGATGTAGTTGGTGTAGCCGAAGTGTCCGGTGCCGACGCGGGCGGCGAGCTTCTTGTCGCCGGTGACCTTGGCGAGCTCGGCCGGGCCCAGGTTGGTGTCGGTGGTGACGGCTGCGGCGTCGGCGCCCTGCGACGCGGACAGCCGCTGGTTGATGACGGCGGAGTCGAGTCCGGAGCGCACATCGATCCGGTCGGGGTAGGCCTTGCGCTCCTCGTCGGTCGCCGCCGACCAGTGCGGGTTGCGCTCCAGGATCAGGCGCTCGCCGTCACCCTCGTTCTTGACGACCCTGTACGGGCCCGAGGAGACCGGGTGCTCCTCGTACTTGGTGCCGGTGTCCTTGGCCTCGGGCACCGGGGTGGTCTGGGTCTGCGTGGCCAGGAAGGGGAACTCGCCCTCCGGCTTGTCGAGGTGGAAGACGATCGTCTTCGCGTCGGGCGTCTCGATCGAGTCGAGGCCCTTCTTGTCCTTGTACGGGCCCTGGTAGTCCGCGCCGCCGATCAGCCAGTCGCGCAGGTAGGGCGCACCGCCGGAGAGTTCGGCGGCGAAGGAGCGCTCGATGCCGTACTTGATGTCGGCACTGGTGATCGCGGTGCCGTCCTCGTACTTCAGGCCGTCCTTGAGGGTGTACGTCCACACGGTGGCGTTCTTGCTGGGCGTGCCCAGGTCGGTCGCGAGGTCGGGGACGACCTTCGCGCCGGCGGCGCCGTTCTCCCGGTTGCGGGTGGTGAGCGTGCGGAAGACCAGGGACGGGACGTTGCCGCCGCCGGAGGTGTAGAGCCGCGCGGGGTCGAAGTCCTCCTGCGGCTTGCTGTTGAGGACGGTGAGCGTGCCGCCCTTCGCCGGCTTGCCCGCCGCGCCGGAGCCGCTGTCGCCGCCCTTGTTGTCCTCGGGCCCGCAGGCCGCGGCACCCGCTGCCACGACGAGTACTGCGGTGGCCGCTGCCACGCGGCGCGATATGACGGACGGTTGACGCATCGGAAGATGACCTCTCGGATGTACTGCCTGGGGAAAAGGGACGGAAGCATTTCCGCGCGGGCAGCGACGAGAGCGAGTGCACACAGCCGGTCGACGGTGGGAGAGGTCGACCGGAAACACCGGACTGCCGCGCCTGCGGACGGAAGACGCCCGGCGCGGCGGTCGTGCGTGGCGGCCCCGGCCCCTCAGGGCTCGGACCGCGGGCGGACGCGCGCTCGGGCAGGCGTCAGCAACAGTCGATGTCGGCGACACTGTGCCCGGTCACACCGATGAGCGCCAGCTCTATGACTGCGCGATCGGGGAGGACGGGGCCGTGTGACATGCCGAGAAATATGGATCACCGCCCAGGGGATGTCAACGCGAATTGAGACGGCCATCTCACTATGTGGACGCGCTGTGGGCATGCATACGCCGGTTCCGCGAACGGCCACGGGGTCCGGCATGCCGAAGGGGCGGGCCCGTCACACCCGTGGGCCCGCCCCGTTCCGACTCAACTGGGCGGATACACCCAGGCGTTGGGTTTGCACTTGATTCCGTCGATGTTCAGGGACTTGGTCTGCTGCTGCATCACCGGGGCGAGGGCCCCGCGCGTGCCGCAGCTCACATGGTTGTGACCCAGCCGGTGACCGACCTCATGGTTGATCAGCATCTGGCGGTAGGCGAAGAGTTTGTCCGGTCCGAAGGTCGACGAGCCCTGGGCCCAGCGGTAGGCGTTGATCATCACGCGCTCGGTCGCCGCGGAGTCGCAGCTGACGTTGTCCACCGTCGTGTCCAGACCCGACTTCGCGCACCAATCGCCGGTGGTCCCGGGGCTGGCCAGGGTGATCACGAAATCGGGGTCGTCGGCGGAGACCCGCTCGAACGTCATCGCCCCGTCGTGCGCCCAGCTGCGGTCGTCGTTGAGCGTCTCCTGGACGGCCCTGGCGAAGAGCGCGGTGTCGAGACCGAGCCCCTTCTCCACATCGATCCGGTAGCGGTACTTGTGCCCGCGGCCCGGGGCCTTCGCCGTCCCCGGAATCGTCTCGAACTTTCCGGACGCCTTCAGCTTCGGGGCGAGCGGATAGGCCTTGGCCATCTTCTGGGCGTACGAGAGCGGCTCGGCCCGCACCGGCTCGGGGGTCGGGCGGTCGTCCGAGCGGGAGGCGCCGTCGGGGCCCCGGTGATCGACGCCCGAGGGCTGCGCGGCGGTGCTCCCGCCGCTGTTGTCCTGGGCGACCTGCCCGGCCACCACCACCGCGAGGACCGTGGTCACCGCGGCGGCCGCGATCCCGGTGAAGGTGCGGCCCCTGGCACCCTTGCCGTCCTTGCCCGGCGCAGGGCCGTCGCCGCTGCCACCGGACGGCTGCTCGTCCGGCCCGTCGGCCGGGGCGTGCGGGTCGGCGGGGCGGGCCGACGGGACGGAGGGCCCGCGCGGCGCGGACGGTGCGGACGGTGCGGGCGGCGCGTCGAAGGCCTCGACGAACTCGCGCCGCGGCCCCGGTATCAGCGGCCGGGTACCGGGCTGCTGCTGCCGGGGCGCCGCCTGCGGCTGGGCCGTCCGGTGGCGCGGCTGCGGGCCCGTTCCCCAGCCGCCGCCGGGTTCGTGCTGTTCGGGGTGGCCGCCGCGGACGTGTCCGGCCTGCTGGAAGGAGGTGTGCCCGTCGGATCCGGCCGGTTCGTCCGCCTGCCTGCGGCGCCGCCCGGTGCCGGGGCCCGGCCGGGCGCCCGCGCGATCGCCGCCCGCGTCCGCGGTGGCGGTCTCGATCTCGGGCCCCGAGGGTTTGGGGCCCTTTCGACTATGTCGTCCCACGCCCCGGATCAGCTCCCGCCGCGTTCGTCGAGCAGTTCCCGGAAGGCCTGGGCGACCGCCTCCGGGTACTCCATCATCGCCACGTGCCCCGCGTCGGGCAGGGTCAGCAGCCGTGAATCGCGGAAGGCCGCGGACGCCTTGCGCGCCATCCGGTACGAGACGAGCTGGTCCCGTCCGCCGTACACGAGCTGGGTCGGTGCGAGCACCCGCTCGGCCTGGCGCCACAGTCCGTGCTGCCCGCCGAGCGTGTACGCGTCGACAATGCCACGTGCCGAGCGCGTCATCGCGTCCCAGAAGTACGGCAGACCCATCCGGCGCTCGGTTTCGGCCACCGCTTCACGGAAGCCCGCCTCGGAGACGCGTCCCGGATCGCCGTAACAGAGTGCCATCACGCCGCGGGTGCGGTCCTCCGCGGACCAGTCCCTGGTCATCCGGGCGAACAGGCCCGCGACTCCGGGCACGGCGAGCAGCCCCGTCGGCACGGCCGAGCGCTGCACCCGGATCTCGGGGAGCGCGGGCGAGACGAGGGTGAGGGTGCGCACCAGATCGGGGCGGACCGCGGCGACCCGGGTGGCCACGGCCCCGCCGAGCGAATTGCCGAACAGGTGCACCGGCCCGCGCTCCTCGGCGTCGAGGAACCGGATCACGGCGCGGGCGTGCCCGGTGACCGAGTAGTTCCCGTCGTCCGGCGGCGGCGAGTCGCCGAAGCCGGGCAGGTCGACCGCCTCGCCGTCCACCACGTCCTGAAGCAGCGGCATCAGCGCCGACCAGTTCTGCGAGGAGCCGCCGAGCCCGTGCACATAGAGAGCGGGCGGCAGCCCGGTCCGCTCCGGCGGCCGGGAGCGGACGCTCAGCGTCAGCCCGGGCAGCGCGACGGAGCGGAGCTCCTCCCCCTCCGCGACCCGGACGGCGCCGACCGCCGGGGACACCGCGGCGGCGACGGCACGGACTCCCGGCAGCTCGGTCGAAGACATGCGGCAATGTTACGAGACGATCACACCTCGATTCATGTGTTCGCCGTCACAGACCGCGTAGCGGCCCGCGGGCGCAGCTCCTACGCTCGAAGCAAGGAAGGGAGTCACCATGACGGTCGACCCCAGCGACCCGGAGACCTTCGAGGACATCCAGCCGGACGAACCGGACGAGGAGACGCCCCGGGCGGACGCCGCCGAGCAGCGGGCCGATCTCCAGCAGGAGCACGACGAACCGCTCACGGACATCGACCGGGACAGCGCCAACGAGGCCGACGCGGCGGAACAGGCCCGCGTCGTGACACAGGATGAGGACGATTACCGCTGATACAAACTGCTTTGTCCCGGCGGCCGAGCAACCTGTGGCTACCGCAGCCGTCCGGTCCATGAAATTCTGCGTCCGCGCCGCGCGCACCCGGGTTACCCAAAAGTACGATGGCTGTACGGCGCAGCGTGCACGGAAAGGCTGTGTCCGATCACAAATTTGGGAGGCGGCGTGACAGCCATCGAGCAGACCGAGGCGGCGCGCCCGCGGGGCACTCGCCTGCCTCGCCGCGCCCGACGCAATCAGTTGCTGGGCGCCGCGCAGGAAGTCTTCGTGGCGCAGGGCTACCACTCCGCCGCGATGGACGACATCGCCGAGCGGGCCGGGGTCAGCAAGCCGGTGCTCTACCAGCACTTCCCGGGAAAGCTGGAGCTCTACCTGGCCCTTCTCGACCAACACTGCGAGTCGCTTCTCCAGGCGGTCCGCACGGCCCTGGCCTCGACCACCGACAACAAGCTCCGGGTCGCCGCGACGATGGACGCGTACTTCGCGTACGTCGAGGACGAGGGCGGCGCCTTCCGGCTGGTCTTCGAGTCCGACCTGACCAACGAGCCCGCGGTGCGCGAGCGTGTCGACCGGGTTTCGCTGCAGTGCGCGGAGGCGATCTCCGACGTCATCGCCGGTGACACGGGACTGTCCAAGGACGAGTCCATGCTGCTCGCGGTCGGCCTGGGCGGTGTCTCCCAGGTGGTCGCCCGCTACTGGCTCTCCAGCCGGTCCGCGATTCCGCGGGACACGGCGGTCCAGCTGCTCACCTCGCTGGCCTGGCGGGGTATCGCGGGCTTCCCGCTGCACGGCATCGATCAGCACTGACCGGTCCATCCGGCGCGGTCGCCGTCCGTGTTCGCTGCGGGCGTTGCCCGCCGACCACTGGCGGCACCCCTCAGCGGGCTAATGTGTGCTGCGTACGGCGCGGCTCACCGCGCAGGGACTGACCGTCGGAGGGACATAGCCGTGGAGGTCAAGATCGGGGTGCAGCACACGCCCCGGGAGATCGTTCTGGAGAGCGGGCTTTCCGCCGAAGAGGTCGAGAGCACCGTCGCGGAGGCTCTCAGCGGTAAGGCGCAGCTGCTCAGCCTCACGGACGACAAGGGCCGCAAGGTCCTGGTGCCGGCCGACCGGATCGCTTACGTGGAGATCGGCGAGCCCAGCACGCGTCGTGTGGGGTTCGGCGCGCTGTAGGCAGCACGCTCCGAGCAGTGACCGTGGCAGCGGCCCGGTGGGACTTTCCACCGGGCCGCTGCCCGTAGCCGTTCCTGGTGATTCCGGTGCGAACCCTGTGCCGAGGAGGGTTGCATTCCGCGACCGGCGGGTAGTACCGCTCATGACCGATTCAGGTCAGGCCCTACCCGCCCCGCAACTCGCGAGGTGATCTTCTGTGATCCTGGAACCACTCGGCTCCGTCGTGCTCGGACTCGTCCTCGCCTGGGCGGCTCTCCGCTCCCTGCCGCACCGGCTCCCGTCCCGCCGTGCCGTCTTCACCACCGGCGCCCTGGGAGCCCTGTTCGGCGCCTTTCTCATGCACTCGGTGCTGGGTCCGGGCCATGTCGTGGCCACGCTGGTCGGCGCGGCCCTGATCGGGTCCGTGACGCTCTCGCTGCTGGTGCGCCCCCGGAGCCGTCCGCTGAGCCGATCAGCGGCGGCCTGAGGCCGGCCCGGCGGACCGGCCCCGGTGAGCCCGCTACGCGGCCAGTCCCAGCGCGGCCATGCGCTTGGTGTGCGCCTCGGTGATCCGCGAGAACATCCGCCCGACCTCCGCCAGGTCGAAGCCGTCCGCCACACCGCCGACGAGCATCGTCGACAGCGCGTCGCGGTCGGCCACCACGCGCTGTGCCTGGGAGAGCGCCTCGCCCATCAGCCGGCGGGCCCACAGCGCGAGCCGGCCGCCGACGCGCGGGTCGGCCTCGATCGCGGCGCGCACCTTCTCCACGGCGAAGTTCCCGTGCCCGGTGTCGTCAAGCACGGCGAGGACCAGCGAGCGGGTGTCCGAGTCGAGCCGGACCGCGACCTCGCGGTAGAAGTCACTGGCGATCGAGTCGCCGACGTATGCCTTGACCAGGCCCTCCAGCCAGTCCGACGGCGCGGTCTGGCGGTGGAAGTCGTCGAGCGCCTTCGCGAAAGGCTCCATCGCACCGGTCGGCTCCACCTCGATCGCGGTCAGCCGGTCGGTGAGCCGCTCGAAGTGATGGAATTCGGCGGAGGCCATCTTTGCCAGCTCCGCCTTGTCCGCGAGCGTCGGCGCGAGTTTGGCGTCCTCGGCGAGCCGCTCGAAAGCTGCCAGCTCCCCGTACGCGAGTGCTCCCAGCAGGTCCACGACCGCTGCCCGGTACTGCGGCTCCACCGACGCGGTGGCCCAGTCCTGGGCGGCGATTCCGGTGGGTTCAGGGGTTTCAGTGGCGTTGTCAGGCGTCTCCATGGAGCGCAGAATAGCCCGCCCGGCGGGGGACGGAAGGGCCTGGCCGGTCAGTGACATCACACCGTTCCGATGAATTCGCCCAACACACATGCGCGAATCCGGGGTACAGTGGTATTGCGCCTACTGAGTATTTTGGATGTACCGGTGGCGTGAAAATGGTGAAAACGAATGAGGATGCCCGGTCGGTGGCCCGATCGGCTCCGACCCGACAGCCCTCCACGCGGGGCGTACGACACGTACGACCGCAGATGAGGGGCCCCCTCAGCGGCACGAGCGCTCGAGCGACGGCAGTGGTCCCGCGCCACCCGGCCCATCCACGGCCGGATGACCAACCCCGGCACGGTACGACCCCCAGCGTTCGCCTCGGGCCGCGTCTCACAGAAGAGGCAGCACCCTGACTACGTTTCGTGAACTCGGGATTCTTCCCGAGACGGCCGAGGCCCTTGAAGCCGTCGGCATTGTGTCCCCGTTCCCCATCCAGGAGATGACGCTCCCCGTCGCGCTCTCCGGCTCCGATGTCATCGGCCAGGCCAAGACCGGCACCGGCAAGACCCTCGGTTTCGGTCTGCCGCTGCTGGAGCGCGTCACCGTCCCCGCGGACGTCGAGGCGGGCCGGGCGAAGCCCGAGGAGCTGACCGAGGCGCCGCAGGCGCTCGTCGTCGTCCCCACCCGTGAGCTCTGCCAGCAGGTCACCAACGACCTGCTCACCGCCGGCAAGGTGCGCAACGTCCGCGTTCTCGCGATCTACGGCGGCCGGGCGTACGAGCCGCAGGTCGAGGCCCTGAAGAAGGGCGTCGACGTGATCGTCGGCACCCCGGGCCGACTGCTCGACCTGGCCGGACAGCGCAAGCTCGACCTCTCGCACGTCCGTGCGCTGGTGCTCGACGAGGCCGACGAGATGCTCGACCTGGGCTTCCTGCCCGACGTCGAGAGGATCATCACGATGCTTCCGGCGAAGCGGCAGACGATGCTGTTCTCGGCGACCATGCCGGGCGCCGTCATCGGTCTCGCGCGCCGCTACATGTCGCAGCCGACGCACATCCGCGCCACCTCGCCCGACGGCGAGGGCGCGACCGTCGCGAACATCTCGCAGCACGTCTACCGGGCCCACTCGATGGACAAGCCGGAGATGGTCTCCCGCATCCTGCAGGCCAACGGCCGCGGACTCGCGATGATCTTCTGCCGCACCAAGCGCACGGCGGCCGACATCGCCGAGCAGCTGGAGAAGCGCGGCTTCGCTTCCGGCGCGGTCCACGGCGACCTCGGCCAGGGCGCCCGCGAGCAGGCGCTGCGCGCCTTCCGCAACGGCAAGGTGGACGTGCTCGTCTGCACCGACGTCGCGGCCCGCGGTATCGATGTCGAGGGTGTGACCCACGTCATCAACTACCAGTCGCCGGAGGACGAGAAGACCTACCTCCACCGCATCGGCCGAACCGGCCGCGCGGGCGCCAAGGGCATCGCGATCACGCTGGTCGACTGGGACGACATCCCGCGCTGGCAGCTGATCAACAAGGCTCTCGACCTGAAGTTCAACGACCCGGTCGAGACCTACTCCACCTCGCCGCACCTCTTCGAGGAGCTCGACATCCCGGCCGGCACCAAGGGTGTCCTGCCGCGGGCCGAGCGGACCCGTGCGGGTCTGCGGGCCGAGGAGATCGAGGACCTCGGCGAGACGGGCGGCCGCGGCCGCAAGTCCGCCCCGGCGCCGGCCGTCCGCGAGGAGCGCGCGCCGCGTACGCCGCGTCAGCGTCGCCGCACCCGGGGCGGCTCCGCCGTCCAGGAGGCGCCCGCCACCGCCGCCGTGCCGGCCCCGGCGGCCGAGGACGCCGACGCCCCGTCGGAGCCGCGTACGCCGCGTCGCCGTCGCCGCACCCGGGTCGGAGCCGCGGACGCCGCGGCCGAGGCGGTGATGAACGCGGTGGAGGCCGTGGTCGAGGTCGAGGTGGCACCGAAGGCCGCCAGGACCGCGGTCGAGGACGCGCCCGTGGCCGAGACCAAGCCGCGCCGCCGCCGCGCCCGCGTGGTCAAGCCGGCCGAGGACGAGGTCGACTTCCAGATCGCGCCGATCTCCGAGCCGGTGGCCGAGACGAGGACGGTGACCAAGCCGCGTCGCCGCCCCCGCGTCGTCAAGCCGGCCGAGGACGAGGTCGACTTCCAGATCGCCCCGATCTCCGAGCCCGTCCCGGAGACCAAGCCGCGCCGCCGCACCCGTGCGGCCGCCAAGCCGAAGACGGAGGCCGTGGCCGAGGTCCCGGCCGCCGAGGGCGAGGCGAAGCCGCGCAGGCGCCGGGCACCGCGTGCGGCCGCCGCGAAGACCGAGGGCTGAGCGGTCGCCGCTCAGAAAGCCTGATCCGCCGGACGGGCCCGAGGACATCCTCGGGCCCGTCCGGCGTTCCGGCACCTCGCTTCTGCCCGTCCGGCCCGCCACGGCATAACCTCGTCCCATGAGCCGGCCGCACACCTTCACCCCGCCCCCCTGCGCCCACGCCCGTCAGCTGCGCACGCCGCGCGGCGACTTCGCCGTGCTGGACGCCTCGCCGTCCGGTGCCGTGCACGGCACCGCCCTCCTGCTGCCCGGGTACATGGGCAGCAAGGAGGACTTCATGGCGCTGTTCGAACCGCTCTCGGTCGCCGGGTACCGGATCGTCGCCGTGGACGGCCGCGGACAGTACGAGACCGACGGGACGGACCGTCAGGAGAGCTATGCACAGGGCGAGTTGGCCCTCGACGTGCTCGCCCAGGCGGCCGCCCTCGAAGCGGGCGGCGAAGGCACCGTGCATCTTCTGGGGCACTCGCTCGGCGGGCAGATCGCCCGCGCCGCCGTGCTGCTCGACGCCTCGCCGTTCCGTTCGCTGACGCTGATGTCCTCCGGGCCCGCCGAGGTCGTCGAGGCCCAGCAGCTCAAGGTGAAGGTGCTCAGCGACGCGCTCGCGACGCTGAGCATGGCCGAGGTGTGGGAGGCGATGCGCGCCCTCGACCCGCCGGAGGAGGCGGCGACGGACGGCGAGGCCCTGCGCCGCCGCTGGCTGCGCCACCGGCCCGCGCAGCTGATCGCCACCGGCCGCCAGCTGGTGACCGAGCCGGACCGGGTGGCCGAACTCGCCGCCGTACGGCTGCCGGTCCATGTGCTCTCCGGCGAGCGCGACGACACCTGGCCGGTGCCGCTGCTCGACACGATGGCGCGGCGCCTCGGCGCGCACCGCACCCGGATCGCGGGCGCCGAGCACTCGCCCAACACGGACCGCCCGGAGCAGACCGCGGCAGCGATCGCCGCGTTCTGGGACAGCCTGTAGGCGACGGCCGGGAGGGCTCAGTACTGCGACTGGAGGTGCTGCCAGAAGCCGTCGCGCAGCGCCCGTCGCAGATGCGCGTGGCCGCGCAGCGAGTGCTGGAGCAGCCGTTCGGCCTCGACCAGCAGGTCCTGGTCGACCGAGCCCGGCAGGTAGGGGTGTCCGGGCAGCAGGTCGGCGAGGGACTCGCGGCCCCGGGCGGCCAGCCAGGCGGCGGCGATCTGCGCGCCGACGAAGCGGACGTCCTCGCGCGCGGGCGCGGGGCTGTCGTCCTCGTAGGTGGTGACGGGGCGTCTGGTGACGTAGGGGCGGCAGAAGTCCAGGTCGAAGGTGCGCTGGCTGTCGACCTCCCAGAGCAGCGGTTCGGCCTGGTTGCGCCCCTCCCCCGCCTCGATGCCCCACAGGTGCACCCGGGCCCCGTACCCCTGCGCCGCCTCCACCGCGGAGACCAGGTCCTCGTCGCCACCGACCAGTGCGGCGTCGCTGATGGCGCGGTGCCGGGCGAGCGATTCGAGGTCGGTACGGATGAGTGAGTCGACGCCCTTCTGTTGGTTGTTGGCGTTGAGGTTGCCGAGTCTGACCTTGACGTCGGGGAGTTCGGCGATGGACTGCTGCTCGGCGGTGTGGATGCGCCGCCTGGCTCCGTCGTACCAGTACACGCGCAGCAGTCTGCTGTCCGCGAAGATCGTCCGGGCCTTGTCGATGAAGGCCTCGATCAGCCCTTCCGCGTCGAGGTCGAAGGAGCGGCGGTCCTCGGTGCCGGTGACGAGCAGTCCGGCTGCGGCGTACACATAGCCCGCGTCCACGAAGATCGCGTGGGTCGAGGGGGTCTTCGACACCTCGGCGAGCATGCGCTGGAGCAGCTCGTTGGTGCGGTCCAGGCGCTCGCGGATCTCTGCCTCGTTCATTCGGGCCTCGTCGTGGACCTCGTCGACCGGTCGTGCTCGGTGACCTGCTGATACTTAGACATCCAAAAAATTTCCTTAGCGTAGGGAATGTTTGCCCGAGGCAAGTCGTTGTACCCCTCGTGGAGCGCGGGACAGTGGTGTCCGGTGCTCTCATCCTTGCGGACGGATCATCCGTCCTCCCATGTAGTTCTCCAGCAGGAGGATCAGACGAAGGGAAGCCTTATGCGCTTCGAGATCATGCGACTCGACGATGTCGACGGTACCGCCGTGGACAGCACCGTCGTGGACGCCGCCTCCGTCAACCGGATCGTGCAGCAGGCCGCAGCCATGGGCCAGCGCATCTACATCCGCCCGGCCGAGACCTCGGCTTCGTAACGCACGACGACGCACAAAGACGAAGCGCCCCCGTACGGAAGGTCCGTACGGGGGCGCTGTGGTGCCGGGAGGGGCCGTCAGGAGTTCTGGATGACCTGGGTGACGCCGTTGATGATCTGCTGTACGGCGATGGCGGACAGCATCATTCCGGCCAGCCTGGTCACCAGGACGACACCGCCGTCCTTGATGACCCGGATGATCAGCAACGAGTAACGCATGGTCAGCCAGAGCACGATGTGCATGGCGAGGATCGCCGACCAGACCGAGATCTGACTGGCCACGGTGTCGGCGTGCTGCACCGCCAGGATGACCGAGACGATCGCACCGGGCCCGGCGAGCAGGGGCATGCCCAGCGGCACGAGCGCCACATTGACGTCCTTGGTCTGGGTCGGCTCGTCGGTCTTGCCGGTCAGCAGGTCGAGCGCGATCAGCAGCAGGAGCAGTCCGCCCGCGATCATCAGGGCGGGTACGGAGACATGCAGGTAGTCGAGGATCTGCTGGCCGAGCAGACCGAAGACGGCGATCACACCGAAAGCGACGGCGACCGCCTGGAGCGCCATCCTGCGCTGCATCCTGGCGGGGCGGCCCGCGGTGAGCGCGAGGAAGATCGGGGTGATCCCGGGGGGATCCATAATCACAAAAAGCGTGAGAAAAAGGGATCCGAAGACAGCGACGTCGAACACAGTGAGCCTTGCGAGAAGAGAGGAACGGCCTGAAGGGGCGCACCCCGAAGCCATGACGGCGGCCCTGCGGCCGGGTGCGCGGAAGTGGAACGTGGGGGTGGAAGGGGCGGTACGCGTACGGGGCCGCGGTCCGGCCCCTTCGCATGCGTCGTTACGCGGGGCGGGGTCCGCCGGCTCCCGGCACCGGGAAGGCTCCCGTGGCGCGCCGGGTGATCTCGCCGTAGATCTCGGGGTCGGTGGTGTACTCGCCGAGCCCGACGGTCTTGCGGCTGCCGTGGTAGTCGCTGGACCCGGTGGTCAGCAGCCCCAGGTCGCGGGCGAGCCCGCGCAGCCTGGCCCTGGCCGGCTCGTCGTGGTCCATGTGGTCGACCTCGATGCCGTCGAGGCCGGCGGCGGCGAGCCGCGCGATCGAGGACTCGGGCACCACCTCGCCGCGCTTGACGGCGGCCGGGTGGGCGAAGACCGTGACGCCGCCGGCGGCCTTGACCAGCCGGATCGCGTCGAAGGGGTCGAGTTCGTGCTTCTCGGCGTAGGCGCGTCCGCCGTCCGCGAGCCATTCGGGCGTGAAGGCGTCGGAGACGGTCTCGACGACGCCGAGTTCGACGAGCGCGGTGGCGACGTGCGGCCTGCCGACCGATCCGTCCCCGGCGATCCTCGCGACCCGCTCCCACTCGACGGGCACCCCGAGGTCCTGGAGCTTGCGCACCATGGTCCGGGCGCGCGGCACCCGGTCGTCGCGCACGAGTTCGCGCTCGCGGGCCAGCTCGGGCTCGTCGGGATCGAAGAGGTACGCCAGCAGGTGCAGACCCACGCCGTCGATCCGGCAGGAGAGCTCGGCGCCGGTGACGAGGGTGAGCCCCTCGGGAAGGGCGGCGACCGCCTCGGCGTGACCGCGCACGGTGTCGTGGTCGGTGAGCGCGACGACGTCCAGGCCCGCGGCGGCGGCGTTGCGCACCAGCTCGGCGGGGGTGTCCGTGCCGTCCGAAGCGGTGGAGTGGGTGTGCAGGTCGATGCGCACGACGCGTACTCCAGTGCTCGGGGCCGGAAAAGGGGACGTCTCAGGATAACCGGCATTCGAACGGCGCCCGGCCGGGTGCCGCCGGCTCCGGGCTCAGGCGAGCAGGCGCGGGGTGAGCGCCCCGCACGGTACGAGGTCCATCTCGCCGCCGGCCTCGCGCAGATCGGCGAGCACCAGCTCGTCGTACATCAGCAGTCCGGACTGCTGAGGCCAGACGATCGCCCAGAGCCAGAGTCCGCGCGCCTCGCCCGCGAAGACCGCCCGGTCCTCGGGGACGCCCTTGACGTTCCACAGCGGGGTGGGGCGGCCGGCGGCGAGCATCTTGACGTCCGGCGGACCGTCGACGTCCAGGTAGGGGCCGGGGTCGGGGCCTTCGACCCCGGCGTAGCGCGCGCCGAGTCCGACGCCGAGTTCCTCGGTGACGAGCAGCAGCTCACCGATGCCGCCGACGGGAGCGGGGCCGGAACAGGCGACCGCGGTGGCCCGGCCACCGCTGCGGTCGTCGCCCGCGCTCGCCACTCCGGTGAACAGCCAGCCGACCGGCAACGGCCAGGGCATCCAGACCGGGACCTCGGCCCGGCGCACCACCACCCCCAGCGCTTCGACGCTGGGCGGAACCACCGGCTGCAGCGGCTGCACGCTGCCGTGCACCTCGCACTGCCAGGTGTCGGCGAACAGACCGGGCGCTCTGACCCGGCCTCCGCACTTCGGGCAACTGGGTTCGCCCCTCATAGCGACCAACGGTCCTCCAGGACCGTCGCCGCGTCAAGCAAGATCACCCGTCCGCAGCGGGGCCCCCACCTGCAGAGATAGATGTAACTTGCACTCATTAGCTTCTCTAACTTATTCTATGCATATCGCAACGATCTAGTGGAGAGCGAGAAGACCCATGCAGGGAGAGGATCCGTTCGATCAGGGCGCGGGCAGCATCCTGCGCCAGCCGAAGGCCGTCTGGGCCACGGCGGGCGCCTCTGTTGTCGCGTTCATGGGAATCGGCCTGGTGGACCCGATTCTGCCGTCCATCGCCAAGGGCCTGGAGGCGACGCCGAGCCAGGTGTCCCTGCTCTTCACCTCGTACTTCCTGATCACCGCCGTGGCGATGCTCGTCACCGGCTTCGTGTCCAGCCGGATCGGTGGCCGCAAGACGCTCCTGGCCGGCCTCGCGCTCGTCGTCGTCTTCGCCGCGCTCTCCGGCACCTCGTCGTCCGTCGGCGAACTCGTCGGATTCCGGGCCGGCTGGGGACTCGGCAACGCGCTCTTCGTGTCGACCGCGCTGGCCGTGATCGTCGGCGCCGCGGCCGGCGGCAGCTCCGCGGCGATCCTGCTCTACGAGTCGGCGCTCGGCCTCGGCATGGCGTGCGGGCCCCTGGTCGGCGCCCTGCTCGGTGACGCCAGCTGGCGCTACCCCTTCTTCGGCACGGCCGCGCTGATGGCGATCGGCTTCATCTGCATCACCGCGTTCCTGAAGGAACAGCCCAGGCCCGCCCGGAAGACCTCGCTGCTCGACCCGGTCAAGGCACTCGGCCACGGCGGTCTGGCCTCGGTCGCCGCCTCGGCGTTCTTCTACAACTACGCGTTCTTCACGATCCTGGCGTTCACCCCGTTCGTGCTGAACATGACGCCGTACAAGTCGGGCGCGGTGTTCTTCGCCTGGGGTCTGCTGCTCGCGGTCTTCTCGGTGCTCGTCGCCCCGCGGCTCCAGGAGCGCTTCGGCTCGCTGAAGGTGCTCGGCGCCTCGCTGGTGCTGCTCGCCGTCGACCTGCTGATCCTGGGATACGGCAACCACACCGCCGCCATCGTCTGCACGATCGTCTCCGGCGCCTTCATCGGCATGAACAACACCGTCTACACCGAGCTGGCGCTCGGTGTGTCGGACGCGCCGCGCCCGGTGGCGAGCGCGGGCTACAACTTCGTCCGCTGGTTCGCCGCGGCCGCCGCCCCGTACCTCGCCCCGAAGATCGAGGAGTGGAGCAACATCCACATCCCGTTCGTGGTCGCGGCCGCCACCGCCGTGGCCGGTGCGGTCGTCGTCTGGATCCGGCGTGCGGCGCTGACCCACGAGGCGGTGGAGCTGGAGCCGAAGCACGCCGCCGAGGACGGCGTCACGGTCTTCGCCGACTGACCCCTCCGCCCGCCCCCGCACCGCCCCGCCCGCGGCTCTCCCTCCTGGCCGCGCGGCGGGGCTTCCGCATGCCCGGCCGGATCGCTCCGGCGTACGGCTCAGTCCAGGGGTACGGAGCCGCGCAGCGGATCACGCAGGTCCGTACCGTGCGAGAGCCACCGCTCCTGGATCTCCTGCGCGCCCCTGACCCGCTTCCACGCGGCCTCGTTGTGCGTCATCGGCAGCAACGGCAGGAACCGCACCGGATCCATCGGCGCGTCCAGTTCCAGGTCCTCCACCAGTCCCCCGGGCTCGGCGACCAGCACGGAGCTGAACGGCGCCCCGGGCCAGAGCGGTTCGCCGACGTCCAGCGAGGCACCCGGCGCCACGATCACGCCCTCGACCTGCGGGGAGGCGGCGAGCACGGCGAGCGGGCGCAGCACCTTGTCGGTGTCGGCGCGTCCGGCGCGAACCGAGAGGACCAGTTCGGCACGCGGGCCCTTCACCGGGTCCACCAGGGCCGCGGTCGGGTCGGCCATCGGCTGTGCCGACATACCGAGCGTGGCGTAGCGCACCACGTCGCCGTCGGCGAAGCGCAGCACCTCGATCCGGTCCGTACCGAGAAACGTCACTGCCGCGCGCGCGTCCGGTTCACCGAGGGCCGTCAGCAGCCGGGCCTCGACCAGAGCAAGAATTTCTCCCATCCAGCGAGCATAGGTCGCGTATGGAACGGGCAAAGTAAGGGATTGGCCGTCAGTCGGCTGATAGTCTTGGCCGCTGGTCGGGGCAGCACGCAGAAGCGTCGCTCTCAGCCCCGACGACACGTCATCCCTCAAGGGGGACCGGCTGGAGGAGGTGGGGCTGCAATGGATCGAAGTCGATCGTGCAGTACCAACCGCTCTTCCGCACTCCGCCTTTCCAGGTGATCTGAAGCCTCCCGGTCGAGGCCCACGGCTTTGCGCACGACGGAAGAGCACTCCTTTTTTGCCTGTCTGTAGCGAACGCCGTCATCGCGCCGCCGCGGTGCCGCCCGCTTTGCGGACGTGAGCACACGTCCTCATTCCGGGCTGTTCCACGTGCCCGACGACGGCCCTCCGTGAAGGAGCCAGCCATGTCGATGATCCGTGACCTGCGCGCCGCCGTGCGCCCGTCCCTGCGCAAGAGCAACGCCCTGCACAACAGTTACGACACCACCCGTGACCCCTCCGCCTCCAGCGCGGTCGTCGACTGCGCGGTCTACCGCGACGGACGGCGCCTGGAGAGCGGAACCTGCCGCACGCCGCACGAGGCGATGCTCCAGGTGCGCGAGGAGGGCGGCTTCGCCTGGATCGGCCTGCACGAGCCGACCGAGGAGGAATTCGCCGGTATCGCCCGGGAGTTCGGGCTGCACCCGCTCGCCGTCGAGGACGCCGTCCACGCCCACCAGCGGCCGAAGCTGGAGCGGTACGACGACACGCTGTTCACCGTCTTCAAGACCATCCACTACGTCGAGCACACCGAGCTCACCGCCACCAGCGAGGTGGTCGAGACCGGCGAGGTGATGTGCTTCACCGGCCGGGACTTCGTCATCACCGTGCGGCACGGCGGCCACGGCTCGCTGCGCGCGCTGCGGCACCGGCTGCAGGACGACCCCGAGCTGCTCGCCAAGGGCCCCTCCGCGGTCCTGCACTCCATCGCCGACCATGTCGTCGACGGCTACATCGCGGTGGCCGGCGCCGTCCAGGACGACATCGACGAGGTGGAGATCGAGGTCTTCTCCACCCCGGCCAAGGGCAGCTCGCGCGGCTCGGAAGCGGGCCGGATCTACCAACTGAAGCGCGAGGTGCTGGAGTTCAAGCGGGCGGTGGCTCCGCTGCTGCGGCCGATGCAGCTGCTGAGCGAGCGGCCCATGCGGCTGATCGACCCCGACATCCAGAAGTACTTCCGGGACGTCGCCGACCACCTGGCACGGGTGCACGAGGAGGTCGTCGGCTTCGACGAACTGCTGAACTCGATCCTCCAGGCCAACCTGGCCCAGGCGACCGTCGCGCAGAACGAGGACATGCGCAAGATCACGTCCTGGGCGGCCATCGTCGCCGTACCGACGATGATCTGCGGCGTCTACGGCATGAACTTCGACCACATGCCGGAGCTGCGCTGGCGGTACGGCTATCCGATGGTGCTGGGCGTCATCGGGGTGGTCTGCTTCTCCATCCACCGCACCCTCAAGCGCAACGGCTGGCTCTGAAGCACCGCCCCCGGCCGGTCCCATAGAGTTCGGGGCATGACTGCTGCTGCCGCTGACGTGCCGCTGGGCCGGGCCCTCGTCGAGGAGGCCACCAAGAAGTCGGGCCTCATCTGGGTGCGGGGCACCGGGCCCGCGCGGGCGCTGTGGCACGTATGGCACGAGGGTGCGGCGCATCTCGTCGGGGACGGCCCCGGCGAGCAGCCGCTCCCGGCCGGGCTCACCGACGGGTCCGCCGCCGAGGTGACCGTGCGCAGCAAGGACAAGGGCGGCCGGCTGGTCGCCTGGACGGCCGCCGTGACGGAACTCGCCCCGCACTCCGAGCAGTGGGAGGCCGCGGTGGCCGAGCTCAAGGGCAAGCGGCTGAACGCACCGGACGCCGAGCGGATGACGGAGCGCTGGGCGCGCGAGTGCCGGGTGCTGCGGCTGACGCCCGGCGAGTTCCGTACCCGGCTGCCGGACGGCTCCCTGGCCGCGGCGCCGCTGCCGACGCCCGCGACCACGCGCGGGCCGGTGCCCGCGGCGCTGCCGCGCCTGCTCGGACGCTCCAAGCAGGGGCGCAAGAGCTGACCGGGGCGACGCGGTCCGCGGTCAGGACGACGTCTTGGGCAGCTGCTTCCCGTAGTCGACCGTGTCCCCGCGCGTCGGGGCCTCCAGGTCGAAGTCCTTGCCCCAGTCCGACAGGGTGACGGTCCCGCCGCCGCCGCCGCGCGCGAATCGCAGCGGGTACGCCGTGCCCTCCAGCGAGACGTCGAGAGTGCCGCCCTCGCCCTTGCCGCCCGTGATCTGGACGGTCCGGGTCTCGCCGACCGTCTGCCGGTCCCCCTTGTTCAGGGTGCCGTGCAGCGTCAGCATCCCGTCGAGCAGGGTCTTCTTGTCCGTGAAGCCGCGCAGCTGCTTGTACGTGGGGTCGTCCTGGGGCACCTTCACGTACTTGTTCTGGAGTTTGTCCGCGGCAGCGCCGCCCGCCCCGCCGTCCGCGCCGGGCTCCTCCTCGTGGCTCCAGAACCCGGAGTCCGCCTTCAGATAGAGCTCGTCGTCGATCCGCAGCAGCTCGAAGGTGCTGTCCTTCGAGACGACGGAGCCGGTGCCGCCCTTCTCGTTCAGCCGCATGTTGAGCTTGTACGTGCCGCCCTTGCTGACCAGCGTCCCGGCGAGGCGCACCGTGTCGGCGGCGTCCGCCGCACGCTGTGCCTTCTTCTCGATCTCCATGGCGTTCAGCTTGCCGACGCCGTTGGTCCCCTCGTCCGGGTCCTCGCCGCACGCCGTGAGGGCTGCGGCCAGGCCCGCGCAGAGCAGGGCGGCGAGGGCGGTCCGGCGTCGGGCCCGGACGGGCGGAACGGAAGAGGTCACGGGCGCACTGCCTCTCATCTGCATCGCGGGGGTGGCAGACGGCAGCGTACCTGTGCCGTTCACGCCTTCCGGCAGGGAGCCGTACGGACGGCTCCACCGGGGCAACCCGGAGCGGTACGGGCTAGCCTGATCCCGTCATAACGGTTGATTGACTGCCAAACGGACCAGTCGGAGAAGTCGTACACGGAAGAAGGAGGCGCAGGATGGCGGCAGGCGCCCCCCGGGTGTTCGTCTCCCATCTCGCCGGCGTACCGGTCTTCGACCCCAACGGCGACCAGGTGGGCCGCGTCCGCGATCTGGTCGCGATGCTCCGGGTCGGCGGCAGGCCGCCCCGGCTGCTCGGGCTCGTCGTCGAGGTACTCAGCCGCCGCCGGATCTTCCTCCCGATGACCCGGGTCACCGGGATCGAGTCCGGCCAGGTCGTCACGACCGGCGTGGTCAACATGCGGCGCTTCGAACAGCGGCCCACCGAGCGCCTGGTGCTCGGCGAGTTCCTCGACCGCCGGGTCCGCCTCGTGGAGACCGGCGAGGAGGTCACCGTCCTCGATGTCTCCGTCCAGCAGCTCCCGGCCCGCCGCGACTGGGAGATCGACAAGTACTTCGTGCGCAAGGGCAAGGGCGGGGCGCTGCGCCGCAAGGGCGAGACGCTGACGGTCGAGTGGTCGGCGGTCAGCGGGTTCTCGCTGGAGGAGGTCGGGCAGGGCGCCGAGACCTTGGTCGCCACGTTCGAACGGCTGCGCCCGACCGATGTGGCCAACGCACTGCACCACCTCTCGCCGAAGCGGCGGGCCGAGGTCGCCGCCGCGCTCGACGACGACCGGCTCGCCGACGTCCTGGAGGAGCTGCCCGAGGACGACCAGGTGGAGATCATCGGCAAGCTCCAGGAGGAGCGCGCCGCCGATGTCCTGGAGGCGATGGACCCGGACGACGCGGCCGACCTGCTGTCCGAGCTGCCCGAGGAGGACAAGGAGCGGCTGCTGGCGCTGATGCGGCCGGACGACGCGGCCGATGTGCGGCGCCTCATGTCGTACGAGGAGCGGACCGCGGGCGGGCTGATGACCACCGAGCCGATCATCCTGCGGCCGGACGCGACGGTCGCCGACGCGCTCGCCCGGGTCCGGCAGGCGGACCTCTCCCCGGCGCTGGCCGCCCAGGTGTACGTGTGCCGGTCGCCCGACGAGACACCGACCGGCAAGTACCTGGGCACCGTGCACTTCCAGCGGCTGCTGCGGGATCCGCCGTACGCGCTGGTCAGCTCGATCGTCGACAGCGATCTCGTCCCGCTCGCCCCGGACACCCCGCTGCCGGCCGTGACCAGCTATCTGGCCGCCTACAACCTGGTCTCGGTGCCCGTGGTGGACGAGAGCGGCTCGCTGCTCGGCGCGGTGACGGTCGACGACGTCCTCGACCACCTGCTGCCCGAGGACTGGCGGGAGACGGACTTCCACGGCGAGGAGGAGGTCGCCCGTGGCCGCTGAGGAACGCTCGAAGACGGCGCCGGCGGGGGCCTCGGGCATCGCGCGTCCGCCCCGCGCCCGGCTGGACCAGCCGAAGGACCCGCGGCGGCGGATGCTGCCCGACTACGACCCCGAGGCCTTCGGCCGGCTCTCCGAGCGGATCGCCCGCTTCCTGGGCACCGGACGGTTCATCGTCTGGATGACGCTGGTCATCATCGTCTGGTTGCTGTGGAACGTCTTCGCGCCCGCGGACCTGCGGTTCGACCCGTACCCGTTCATCTTCCTGACGCTGATGCTGTCGCTCCAGGCCTCGTACGCGGCTCCGCTGATCCTGCTCGCGCAGAACCGGCAGGACGACCGCGACCGGGTCACCCACGAGCAGGACCGCAAGCAGAACGAGCGCTCCATCGCGGACACCGAGTACCTCACGCGGGAGATCGCCTCGCTGCGGATGGGGCTCGGCGAGGTCGCCACCCGCGACTGGATCCGCTCCGAACTGGAGGACCTCGTGAAGGACCTCGACGACCGGCAGCCCCTGCTCCCGGCCGAGAGTGACGAAGACCGCTGACGGTGCTACTCACGCGTAGCAACGGGAGGCGCACCCGTACTATCGAGGTATGGCTACGGAAGACGCGGTGCTTGAGGCACTGGCGACAGTGAACGACCCGGAGATCCACCGCCCGATCACCGAACTCGGCATGGTGAAATCGGTCGAGATCGGCGCTGACGGTGCGGTCGCTGTCACGGTCTATCTCACGGTCTCAGGCTGCCCCATGCGCGAGACGATCACCAAGAACGTCACGGACGCGGTCGCCCGTGTAGAGGGCGTCTCGCGGGTCGACGTCACGCTCGACGTGATGAGCGACGAACAGCGCAAGGAGCTCGCCTCCTCGCTGCGCGGCGGCACGGCGGAGCGCGAGGTGCCGTTCGCCAAGCCCGGCTCGCTGACCCGGGTCTACGCGGTCGCGTCGGGCAAGGGCGGCGTCGGCAAGTCGTCCGTGACGGTCAACCTCGCGGCCGCGATGGCCGCCGACGGCCTCAAGGTCGGTGTCGTGGACGCGGACATCTACGGGCACAGCGTGCCGCGGATGCTCGGCGCGGACGGCAAGCCGACCCAGGTCGAGAACATGATCATGCCGCCGTCCTCGCACGGCGTGAAGGTCATCTCCATCGGCATGTTCACCCCTGGCAACGCCCCGGTGGTGTGGCGCGGGCCGATGCTCCACCGCGCGCTCCAGCAGTTCCTCGCCGATGTGTACTGGGGCGACCTCGACGTCCTCCTGCTCGACCTGCCGCCGGGCACCGGCGACATCGCGATCTCGGTGGCACAGCTGGTGCCGAACGCCGAGATCCTGGTCGTCACCACCCCGCAGCAGGCGGCGGCCGAGGTCGCCGAGCGGGCCGGTTCGATCGCCGTGCAGACCCACCAGAAGATCGTCGGCGTCGTCGAGAACATGTCGGGCATGCCCTGCCCGCACTGCGACGAGATGGTCGATGTGTTCGGCACCGGCGGTGGCCGGAAGGTCGCCGAGGGCCTGACGAGGACGACCGGCGCGGAGGTGCCGGTGCTCGGCTCCATCCCGATCGACGTACGGCTGCGCGAGGGCGGCGACGAGGGCAAGCCGGTCGTCCTGTCCGACCCGGACTCCCCGGCCGGCAAGGCGCTGCGCACCATCGCGGACAAGCTGGGCGGCCGTCAGCGCGGCCTGTCCGGCATGTCGCTGGGCATCACCCCGCGCAACAAGTTCTGAGACGACGGAGCGGTGGGGGGGCCGGGGGCCCGGCCCCGGCCGGGGTGGGGTGTGGGGCGCCGGGGGCGCCGGACAGGGGGGGTTGGGGGTAGGCCCGCAACCACACACAAAGGGGAGGGGGGGGGGGGGGGAGGTGGTAGGCGATGAGGCGTTTGGCGCCGGGGGTGTCTTCGCGGGTGAGGGTGATGGCTTCGTGGATGGCGGGGTGCTGGGTGAGGGTGTTCTGGATTTCGCCGAGTTCGATGCGGTAG